>JAISST010000075.1 GCA_031272945.1 Fusobacteriaceae bacterium | reverse complement strand
TCAAAATATCATCTTTTCGCTGAAAAGTGACCATGTCATTCGAAAAGGTATCGGTCTTGACCTTGACTTTGTTGCCCGCTAAAAGGCTTACCACACTTTCCCGCAATCCGTCAAAATTCATGCCGATATAGATTTGAAGCGCCTCAAAAGAGACGGTTTTTGTCCAATAACTACTGTATTTTCGTCGTTTGATCGCGAGGACGACGGAACGGGGGTTGTATACCGATGGAACTGACGGAAATCTGTAGCCGTCATACCAGACGGCCATTTCTCCAAAATCCATGGAGTAAGTATCGCAGAGCGCATTGACCTCCTCGCCGGTGAATCCTGTAAATTCGGCAAAGACACTCGGATCGCTCATCGAGAATTCTTGGAACATGTTTAACGCGGAATCTGAGATATATTTTTTAATCGGAAGGATCCCCGTCATATAAACAAGAGAAACATAGGATTTATCCTTGAGAAATTTCCGGAGAAACTCAAGATATTCCTCCCGGGCGGCGCCGCTTTCTTCTTTTTCACGGAAAACACAGTCCCACTCATCGATAATGATAATGAACCCGGTCCCGGTTGTCGCGTGGACTTCTTTGAGATAGTCGATAAAGCTCAAATCGTTGCGTGGTATATCCGGATACGCCTTCATCAAATCCCGAATCAACATGTTTTCAATTGTGACAATCATTTCCCCGACGGCAGACTTGCTGTACAAATCAGAAATGTCCAAAAAAATAACATCGTAACGGTTCAAATGTTTTTTGAACGAGTCGTCTCCGGCTATGTTTAAACGCTCGAACAATTCCAGAGCGTCGTATTCCCGGTTATAATAAGCGCTGAGCATGTTTGCCGTCATGGTTTTTCCGAATCTTCTTGGACGGCTGACGCAAACATAGCGGTCATCCGTGTGAATCATACGATTCAAGACCGCGATAATTCCTGATTTATCTACATAAGGAACACTGTTTGCGGAAAAAATGAACAATTCATTGGACGGATTCAAATAAATTCCCATACTGGCGCCTCCGGTTCCATTTTCTTCAATTATACCATAAGATCGCTGGAAAAGTAACAAAAATGTTGCTTCCCACAAGAAAACCAACGGATTCCCAATCCGATACAAAAAACGAACGTTTGACCAAGCATTGCCCCGGATGCGAACGTTCGTGTTTTTTTCTCTGGCGGTGAGAGTGGGATTCGAACCCACGGTACGGTTTCCCGTACGACAGTTTAGCAAACTGCTCCCTTCGGCCTCTCGGGCATCTCACCGAACAATTGGCGGAAGGCCAGAGGCTCGAACTCTGAAGTCTTACGACGCCGATTTTCAAGACCGGTTCCTTACCAATTAGGATAGCCTTCCATACAAATTACATATTATCATAGTTTTTCCGATTTGTCAAATGCTATTTCGCAAATAAATCACATCGGAACTTGACTTTTTTGGAAAAACATACTATCATGGACGTATATCATTTCGGTTTTACAAAAAATATTGAGCGGAATGAAACAACCGGAGGCGACATGACGGAAACAACCCAACAAAAAAAACAACGGGCGAAAATTTTAACGGCGGTCCTGGCGACGCTTTTGTTTTTGATCTTTATTTATCTCGACGCGACCATCACCGATGACAATATCCTGCAGGGTCTGAAGACCATAGCGACGTCCCAGGCCGTCCTCATTACCGATTACTTTCTGATCGGCGGGGTCGGGGCCACATTTTTGAACGCCACCCTGATATTCTGTTTCAACCTGGCCCTGGTAAAACTCCTGAAAATTGAAATCACCGGCCTCATCATCGCTTCTTTCTTTACGGTGTACGGCTTTTCCTTTTTCGGGAAAAACATCTTCAATGTCCTGCCCTTTTACCTCGGCGGCATCTTGTACAGCTACTATGACCACACGGATTTCCGGGAAGTCTTTCCCCCCATTTCCTTCTCGACGGCCCTTGCCCCCTTCGTGAGCGAGGTGGCCTTCCGGACCGACAGCCATGAGGTCTCCTATATCAACGCCATCCTGTTGGGGATCATCCTCGGATTTATTGTGACCCCTCTGGCGAAAAAGCTCGTGGAATTTCACAAAGGCTTCAATCTTTACAATCTGGGCTTTGTGGGCGGCATCATCGGCGCTGTGATTACGGCGATCCTGAAGCTCTACCAGTTTCCCATCGCGCCCAAGAGCCTGATTTCGTCCCGTTATGACCTGTTTTTACGGATCATCTGCTGCGCGCTGTTCTTTTTCCTGATCTTGATAGGATTTTACCTGAACGGCAATTCCTTCCAAAATTTGATCAAGCTGTTCTCGGATCCCGGTTTGAAGGTGGATTTCGTGAAAAAATACGGTCTCGGTCTCACCCTGATCAACATGGGAATCATGGGGTTCGTGGGACTCATCTTTGTGTATTTGTGGGGACAGCCCCTGAACGGGCCTTTTCTGGCGGGCATTTTTACCACGGTGGGATTTTCGGCCTGCGGCGAGACGGTTTTCAATACCATACCGATCCTCTTGGGGGTTTCCTTCGGAAAATTCGGAACGAATACCACGGAATTCACGATCATCTTATCCGGACTTTTCGGAACGGCGCTCGCGCCCATCGCGGGCGTTTACGGCTTCCATTGGGGGATTATCGCGGGCTGGCTTCATATAGCGGTCGTGCAGAGCATCGGCGTTGTGCACGGGGGGCTCAATCTCTACAACAACGGTTTTGCCGCGGGAATCGTGGCGGGCGTGCTCTATCCCGTGATCGATGTTGTGGCCACGCATACCGCCAAGAGCAAGCAGGTTTTTATGGAAAAACAAAAGCGCTTTCATGAGGTATTGCGCATGATCCGGGAGAAAGAGGAAAAAAAATCGGAGGAGGAATAAAAAAATTGAAGGAGAATGTGACGCTGAAATTTTTAAAAATCGCGGTGGAACCGCATCCGCAGACGGGATTGCAGCTGGAGTATCTTGACAAGCCCGACGCCATCGCGGCCCTCGTGCTGGACGCCGCGGGGGAAAGCGCGCTCTTTGTGCGGCAGTATCGCCCGGGTTACCGGGGCGAGCTGCTGGAGGTCCCGGCGGGGATCATGGAAAAAGGAGAAGATCCCATGGAGACCCTCGCCAGGGAATTGCGGGAGGAGACAGGCTATGACAAAGAGGACTACCGCTTTTTGCATATTCCGGAAAAACCGCTGATTCTCTCGCCCGGGTGCAGCACCGAAAAGCTCTACGTCTATGTCGTTCAGCTGAAATCGGCGGATATTCGACCCAAAAAACTGCATCTCGACGAAGGGGAGATCCTCGTAGACCACTGGGTGAAATTGACGGAAATCGAGCGCGAAACGGTGGATTTCAAGACGATCTTCGCGGTCAATCTCTATAAACTCCTGCGAAAATAAGCGCCGGATTATCGGGAGCGGCTTTTATATTTGCGGTTTCTCTTTTTTTTATCATGGTTTTGTGGTATAATGGTAACAGTACAAAAGAAAGCGTGCGGGGACAAATTATGAAGAGAAAATGGAAAGACGCCGCG
>JAISST010000061.1 GCA_031272945.1 Fusobacteriaceae bacterium | reverse complement strand
GTTTAACCTAATAGCGAAACTATGCATAATGCAGTATTTTCTGCGAGCTCTCGTATAACGGGCTAAAAGCTCATAGTTTAGAGCTCAAAGAAAATTTGCGCAAAACTCTTGACAGTACCTCTTTCAACTATTATATTATATACTGTCCCGAGATTTTTTACCAGTCTTTTTTTCCAAATTCACAGGAAACCCGGACGGCCCTCCCATTAAAAAAACCCCTTGATCAGGGGTTTTTCCAAAAGCGTGACGCGGTCGCTTATTTTTTCTTTTTTGCTTCCCTTGCCTGCGCCTTCAGGGCCCGTACTTTTGTGGAGAGTCCGTAAAGGGTGATAAAGCCCTCGGCGTCATGATGGTCGTAGAGCTCGCCGGTGGTGAAGCTCGCGATGTCTTCGTCATAGAGCGTGAAGGGGGATGTTGTCCCTTCTTTGATGATATTGCCTTTGTAGAGGCGCATTTTCGTGACGCCGGTCACGTTTTTCTGCGTCTCGGCCACAAAGGCGGACAGGGCTTCCCGCAGAGGGGAGAACCACTTGGCCGCGTAGACGAGTTCCGCGAATTCCACGGAAACCAGTCTTTTATATTTGAGCGTCTCCCGGTCCAGGACAAGCTCTTCCAACTGCCGGTGGGCTTCCTGCAGGATGGTTCCGCCCGGCGTCTCATAGACGCCCCGGGATTTCATGCCGACGACTCTGTTTTCCACGATGTCGATAATTCCAACGCCGTGTTTTCCGCCCAGCTCGTTGAGTTTTTCGATAATCGCCCTGGGCGACAATTTTTTGCCGTTCAGTTTGACAGGAACCCCTTTGTCCCACTGGATCTCAATGGATTCGGCTTTGTCGGGGGCTTTTTCGGGTCGGACTGAAAGAACCAGCAAATGGTCATAATTGGGAGCTTCCGCGGGGTTTTCAAGCTCGAGCCCCTCATGGGAAATATGCCAGAGGTTTCTGTCTCGGGAATAAGAGGAGTCCACTTTGAAAGGCAGATTGATGCCGTGGGCCTTGCAATATTCGATGGATTCCATCCGGGAACGGATATTCCAGATTCTCCAGGGGGCGATGATCTTCAGATCGGGCGCCAGGGCCTTGATCCCCAGTTCAAAACGGATCTGGTCGTTGCCCTTGCCTGTGGCGCCGTGGCAGATGGCCGTCGCGCCTTCTTTTTTCGCGATGTCCACCAAAACTTTGGCGATGAGCGGTCTTGCGGTGGCTGTCCCCAAGAGGTATTTGTACTCAAATACCGCGTCAGCCTGCAAGGTCGGCAATACATAATTTTCCACATATTCGTCCTGCACGTCGACCACATAGAGTTTTTTGGCGCCGCTGCTGAGAGCCCGTTCTTCAAGGTTGTCCAGTTCCTCCTGCTGTCCCACGTTGATGCAGCAACAGATTACATCATAATTGTAGTTCTCCAGAAGCCAGGGAATGATGGTGGTCGTATCGAGTCCCCCCGAATAGGCCAGAATGATTTTTTCTTTCTTGCTTTTGGCGCTTTCTTTCTTTGCGTTTTCTTTCTTTACATTTTCTTTCTTTGCGCTTGCTTTTCCTGCCACGTTTTTCCTCCTCCGTTTCTATTTATTTCCTTTTTTCCGACGCCCTTTGCGCTATTCTTTGACAAGCCCGTATTTTTCCAACAGCTTCCGGTAGGTCCCGTTGTCCTGCAGCGTCTTCAGAGCGCCGTTGACGGCCTTCAGGAGTTCCGTATCCTCTTTGCGGAACGCAATGGCGTATTCTTCCTTGGCAGCGTCGGTTTCCAGCGTGATCAGTTCCGGATTCTGTCCGGCGTATTTGACGGCGGGTTCGGAATCCAGCACAACCGCGTCGACTTTCTTGGCCTTCAGGGCCATGATGGCTTCTCCGGTTCCGTTGTAGCGGATCACGTTGACGCCTTTGATTTCGCTGACGGCAATATCTCCCGTGTAACCCAATACAACGCCCACGGTCTTTCCGGGCAGATCATCGAAAGTCTTGATGCCGGTATTTGCCTCTTTGTTCAGAACGATCAGCTGCTTAGCGAGATAATAGGTATCGGAGAAATTGACGGATTTCTTCCGTTCGTCCGTGGCCGTCATCCCGGCGATGACGATATCGAGTTTTTTCGTTTGCAAAGCCGGCAGAAGACCGTCAAAAGCGATATTCTTGATTTCGATCTCTTTTCCGATGATTTTGCCGATTTCCGCGATCAGTTCCATGTCAAAGCCGGTGATCTCTCCGTCTTTCAAATACTCAAAGGGTTCAAATTCCGCGTTGGTACCGACGTAGAGCTTCTGGGCGGAAAACGTCAGAGCGCCGAACAAAAGACCAGCTGTGAGCAACAGTTTCCATACAATTTTTTTCATAAATCCTCCTCATTTATTATTGGTAATTTTGATTTCAAAAGGGAACGCATTATAAACTTGTTGTAGAATGATATCACAATTCCGGAGCGCTGTCAATAAATTTTTGGGAAATTCCCGTCATTCGTCATTGGTCTCTGTTTACGAAAAAATCCGCCAGTTCGCATAAAAGCCGCGTCCGTTCGTCGCCGAAAACTTCCTTCAGGGCGTTTTTGGCGCCTTCCGCGGTCTCCCGCAGCAGTTTCTTGCTCTCCTCCATGCCGATGACGGACGGATAGGTGGATTTTTGTAAAAGAACATCGCTCCCGATGGGTTTTCCGAGTTTTTCAAAATCCCCTTCCACATCGAGAATATCGTCTTTGATCTGAAAGGCCAGGCCTAAAAGTTCCGCGTAATTTTCCAGAGCCCCGGCTTCTTCCCCGGAAGCTCCGGCAATGACGCAGCCGCATTCCACGGGGAGTTTTAACAATTTTCCGGTTTTATACAGATGCATGCGGCGGAGCGTGGCCAGGTCAATTTTCTTTCCCTCGCTTTCGAGATCGATGGCCTGACCGCCGATCATCCCGGCGATACCGGAGTATTCGGCCGTTTTTTCCACGAGGGCGGTGATTTTTTCCGCGGGGAGAAGACCGCGGTTTTTTCCGCTGAGTACCGAGAAGGCATAGGTCAGCAGCGCATCGCCGATCAGGATTCCCTGCGCTTCCCCGAACTTTTTGTGGGTCGTCAGTTTTCCGCGGCGGTAGTCGTCGTTGTCCATGGCCGGCAAATCATCGTGCACCAGGGAATAGCAATGGATGATTTCTATGGCGGCGGCGGTCGGAACGCCTTTTTCCGTCGGCGTCCCCAGCAGGTCCAGCGTCAGAAACAAAAGATTCGGCCGGATCCGTTTTCCGCCGTCCAGCACGGCGTATTTCATTCCGGCGACGATGACCGGCGCGTCGGTCAGTTCCTCGAGCCACTGGGCGAGGACTTTTTCAAGTCTGTCGTTATTTTTTTTCAAGTATGTCCTTAATTCCATCGGTCCTCCCTATTCTTTGATTTCTTCCGTTTTTCCTTCCGTCACTTGAAAGATTTTTCCTTCGGCTTCTTTCAGCGTGTCAGACGCGTCTTTCAACAGTTTCATGGCCGTCTCATATTCCGCGACGGATTCGTCGAGACTGAGTTCCGCGTTTTCCAGTCTTTCGATAATCTCGTCAATTTTTTTCAAATTATCCTCAAAACGGTTCTTGCTCACGCCTTTTCCCCCTTGTAGGCTTCCGATTGCCCGTTCTCTTTTTCCTGTCGGTAGAACGTGAAAACTTTGTTTCGGTAAATCCGCTCGTCGCTTTTCCGGAAATTTCCGATTTTATTTGCCAGTTTTTCCCCTTTGTGATGCTCACAGACCACAAGACCCCCGGCGGCAGAAATTCCGTTCCGGTCGACGGCTTCCACGACTTTCCCGCATACTTCCTGATTGTAGGGAGGGTCCATGAAGATCAAGTCAAACTGCTCCCCTTTCCTCCCGAGAATCGCCACGGCGCGAAAGACGTCATTTTTGTAGGCCCGGCAGCGTTCGGCGTATCCCAGGGCGTTGATGTTCCCGATGAGAATCGCCAGGGCTTCGGGATCGCTTTCGATCATGACCGCTCGCTCCGCGCCCCGGCTCAGGGCTTCGAGGGCGATGGCGCCGCTGCCGCTGAAAAGATCCAGAAAGCGGCTGCCCGCTACGGCGCCGTTCAATATGGAAAAGAGGGCTTCCCGCAAGATGCCCAGCGTCGGACGGGTTTCCAGCCCTTTCTTGCATTTGACGGTTCTGTTTTTTTCACTGCCCGCTATGATTCGCATGATTTCACCCCAAGTTTTTCGCGCGGCGCGAGGTCTTTCCAAGCGGGAGAACCTTCCTCACCGGATAAACATCGCGTCTCCGAAACTGAAAAAACGGTATTTTTCCCGAACAGCCCGCTCATAGGCCGTCCGCATGATTTCCCTCGTCGAAAAGGCGGATACCAGCATAAGGAGCGTCGATTTCGGCAAATGAAAATTCGTGATCAACGCGTCGATCACCCGGAAAGAAAACCCCGGGTAAATGAAGATTCCCGTAACGCCCTTGCGCGGCTGCACGCGTCCTCTTTCGTCCACGGAGGATTCCAGCGCCCTTGTGGTCGTCGTTCCCACGGAGACAATCCGCTGTCCTTTCTCTTTCGCTTTGTTGATGATTTCCGCCGCCTCGGGGCCGATTTCAAACGTCTCCTCGTGCATCTTGTGATCCCGGGCGTCGTCGGTCTGGACGGGCCGGAAGGTTCCCAGGCCCACATCGAGAAAAATATCTACGATTTTTATGCCTTTATCCGTGATTTTTTGCAACAAATCCTTTGTAAAATGGAGCCCCGCGGTGGGCGCGGCTACCGATTCCCCCCGGAGGGCATAGACCGTCTGATAACGGTTTTTTTCCCGGAGTTCTTCCACGATATACGGGGGCAGCGGCATTTTTCCCAATTGATCAAGGATTTCTTCAAATACGCCCTGATAGGAAAAGCGGATCATACGGTTTCCGTCCGGAAGGACCTCCAAGAGCTCTGCTTTCAACAGTTCCCCGATGGAAAGCGTCCGGCCGGGTTTCAATTTTTTCGCGGGCTTCAACAGGCATTCCCAGGTATCGATGGCATGGCGCTTCAGAAGAAGGATTTCCATAAGTCCCCCCGATTCCCTGTGGCCGTAGAGTCGGGCCGGAATGACCTTTGTGGCGTTTCTTACCAGAATGTCGTCTGACCGGAGACAATCGACCAGTTCATAGAACATTTTTTCCTCTATGGCGCCTGTCCGCCGGTCCACCACCATAAGCCGGGCGTGGTCCCGGGGTTCCACGGGCTGTTGGCCGATCAGCTCCCGGGGCAGTTCATATTGATAATCTTCAAGTTTTGTCGACATCGTCCTCTCCCCGGATCCGTCCCGCCACCACCCTGTCGTTCCCGCCGTAATCCTTTCCGGTCAAAAGGACCTGAAAATCATATTTTTCCAGTATTTCCCGGACCGCTTTCGCCTGTTTGCTTCCGATTTCAAATACGAGACATCCGCCGTCCTCCAGATGCAAACGCGCGTCTTTTGCGATCCTTTCGTAGAAGCGCAGGCCGTCGGCGCCGTCGGTCAGGGCGTTTTTCGGTTCATAACGAACAATTTCCGGCATGAGGGTCTCATATTCCGCCGCGGAAATGTAGGGCGGATTGGAAAGGATCATATGAAAGCGCTGTCCCTGCAGGCGGGCAAAGAGGTCCGATTGTAAAAACTGCGCGTTGACGGCTTTGTTGAGTTCTTTGTTGCTTCGGGAAACCTCCACGGCCCCGGGGTTGATATCCACGCCTGTGACAAAGGCTTTCGGCAATTCCAGCGCAAGGGCAATGGAAATCGCGCCGCTGCCGCAACCGATATCCAGGATTTTCGGGCGCTCCCACTCTGTCAGGAGGTGTTTTGCCTGTTCCACCAGCGTTTCCGTATCGATCCGCGGGATCAGAACCCGCTCGTCCAAACGAAAGGGATAGCCGTAGAATTCCCATTCCCCCAGAATGTATTGGAGAGGTTTTCTCAATTTTCCCCGCTGCCAGAGCATTTCCCGGATCCTGTTTTTGTCTTCTTCTTCGATTTTTCCCGCCAGCTGCATGGTCAAAAGAGCGCGTCTTGTCCCCAGAATGTGGGCGAAAATATATTCCGCGTCGATTTCGGGGGAAGGAACGCCGTATTTTTCCAGGTATTCCACCGATTTTCGCAGCAGTTCCCGGTTTTCTTCCCGGTGGTCCCCGGTTCCCGCGGGCAAATCCTTCAGGACTTCTTCAAAGGGCCGCCGTTCTTCGGCGATTCTTTTCAGGAAATATTTGATCTCCTCTTTTTCTTCTTTCTGCAGCGTCCGGTCAAAATTTGCGTATAAGCTGATTTTATCGCAATGCAATACATGGGCGATGATTTTTTCGCTCGTGAGTCTTGCCTTGGGGATTTCCCTTTCTTCGAGATATTTTTGGGAAAAGCGCAAAATTTCCAGCAGGTTCATGGGTTACTCCGTTTCGCCGGAGAGCAGTTCCGCCTGATGGAAAGTGATCAGGGCGTCGATCATCTCATCGAGATCTCCGTCCAGAAAAGCGTCCAGCTGGTATACGGTATATTTGATCCTGTGATCGGTAATTCGCCCTTGGGGAAAATTGTAGGTTCGGATTTTTTCCGAACGGTCTCCGGCCCCCACTTGCAGCCGCCGCTGATTTTCCACCTGGGAGCGCTGCTTTTCCGTTTCGATTTCGTAAAGCTTGGACAGCAGATGCCGCATGGCTTTTTCCCGATTTTTCAATTGGGAACGCTCGTCCTGGCATTGTACGACGATCCCCGTCGGCAAATGCGTAATGCGCACGGCGGAGTCGGTCATATTCACATGCTGGCCGCCCGCCCCCCCGGAACGGTAGGTATCGATCTTGAGATCCTTGGGATCCACTTTGATTTCCCCCACGTCTTCGATTTCCGGCAATACCGCCACGGTTGCCGTCGATGTATGGACCCGCCCCTGGGATTCCGTTTCGGGCACTCTCTGTACGCGATGGACGCCCGACTCAAATTTGAGCCGGGAATAGGCGCCGAGTCCGTTGATGTTGAAAACCACTTCTTTGAGTCCTCCGATGCCCATTTCCTGTTTTTCCATCACTTCGATCTTCCAGCGCTTCCGCTCGGCGTAGCGGCTGTACATCCGGAACAGGTCCCCCGCGAAAAGGGCCGCCTCGTCTCCGCCGGCGGCGCCCCGGATCTCGACGATAACGTTTTTGTCGTCATTTTTGTCCCTGGGCAGCAGCAGGATCTTCAATTCCTGCTCCAAAACCGGCAGCGCTTCTTCAAGTCCCTTGAGTTCCTCATGCATCATTTCCCGCATATCCTGGTCTTTTTCATTCTTCAGGGCTTCTTTGATATATTCGAAATCGTCATTTTTTGCCTTGTATTCCCGGTATTTTTCAACAACGGGCTCCAGTTCCCTGAGATTTTTATTGCATTCGATCATCAGGGAGGGGTTGTCCACGATCTCCGATGAACTCAGGATTCTCTGCAATTCGTTATATTTTTCCACGACTTCTTCCAGTTTTCCAAACAATTGCGCCAACTCCTTATTGTATAGCTTTGGACGCCCGGGTTCCGGACGCCTCTGTCTACCCTTAAAATTCTATCATAGTTCCGGCCAAAAATCAATCAATAAAAGAAAGGACCCGAAAGTCCTTTTTTGAACCTTATTGTTTTCCGTCCCGCTCTTCCTCTTTTTCGATGCGCTCTATGGCGATCTGACGGGCGTTCATGTACTGTTCCTGGCTGATGTAACGCCGGATCTCGATCTGGCTGTCGAGACGGTCCTTCAAGATCTGGGCTTCTATGGTTCCGATCTTGTCGAAAAGGGAAAAGATTTTTTCCCGGTTTTTTTCGGTGCCTTCCAATACGTATTTATTGATTTCCAATTCCACTTGTTTCTTATCGAGCAGGATCAATTTATATTTGACGCTCACATTCTCTATGGTCTTTTTGGCGAGCTCGATATTTTCTCCGCTCACTCCGGCTGCTGCCAAATCCGCGTCGGAAACAATTCCCAGTCCGCTGTTGGCAGCCGCAGTCACGGAAAAGATCAACGCCACTGCCAAAATATATAAGCTTTTCATCCGTGAATCCTCCAACTTGAACTATTTTGCCGCCGCAACCGCCTGTTTCCTTTACACGTCATCAAGATCGTACAAGTTGTCGGTGTTGATTTCCGGTAAGGGTCCTTTTGTCTCAAAGATATCGCCGCTCATGATATGGTCCAATGTCATGTCGCCGCCGAGTTCGCTGGCATTGATGAAAGTCACTTTGTCCATGGTGATGGAGGGAAGTTTCATGGTCCTCAAATCCGATTCCCGCGAACTCCGCCGTTTTTCCCACGTGGAAGTCAGCGCCGCCATTACCGCCGGTTTTTCCATTTGTTTCATGGACTGGATCGTGGATCCGCCGACGATGCCGAATAAAAACAAGCCAACCGAAGTCAGGGCCAGTTTTTTATTCTTTTTCTTTTCGGCCCAAAATAAATCTTTATAGATATTTTTCAGTACACGATTTTTCGGTGAAGTCGCTTCGGACTTTTCAGACATCTCAATTACCTCCCATATCTTTGATCGCTTTATAATAGATCGATTTGACGGTGGAAATGTTCATATTTTTCAAATCGGCAATTTCCTTCAGCTTGTAGCCGTAAAAATCTTTCAGGGTAACAATTTGTCGTTCCAGCGACGAGAGTTCTTTCAGACGTTCCTGTAATATCAGGGAAACGTCCGCGCTGAATCCTTCGTCGGGCATCACAATTTCTTCGTTCAGCTCCAGATATTCTTTTCGTTTTCTGAAAAAATCATTGATTTTGTTGATGGCGATTTTGTAGATCCATGTGTAGATATTGCTTTCTTCCCGGAATTTTCCGAGATTTTTGAACACGCTCATGAATACTTCTTGTGAGATATCTTCCGCATCTTCTTGATTTTTTACTACGCCC
>JAISST010000039.1 GCA_031272945.1 Fusobacteriaceae bacterium | reverse complement strand
GGAGGCTTCCGACGGGATCATGGTGGCCCGGGGCGATCTGGGCGTCGAGATTCCTCTGGAGGACGTGCCCTTTGCGCAAAAAATGATCATCGAAAAATGTAACCGGGCAGGGAAAGTGGTGATCACGGCGACGCAGATGCTGGATTCCATGATCCACAACCCGCGGCCGACCCGGGCCGAGGTCAACGACGTGACCAACGCCATTCTCGACGGCACGGACGCCGTCATGTTGTCCGGGGAAAGCGCCAAAGGAAAGTATCCTGTCGAATCCGTCAAGGTGATGCGGAAAATAGCGGAAAAGACGGATCCGCTGATCAAGGAGCGCAGGAATCTCGAAGAAGAGGCGACAATCACGTCGGCCATCGCCAGAGGCGCGGCGGATGTGGCCGGTATGTTGGACGCGAAAGTGATCGTGATCGGAACCCAGTCGGGAAGAGCCGCGCTGGAAATGCGCCGGTACTGCCCTCAGGCGGCAATTCTGGCGATCACGAACCGGGAGAAGACCGCGAATCAATTGGTGGTGGCCCGGGGCGTGACAGCTTATATGGACCCGAATCCCGAGACGCTCAAATCTTTTTTTGAACTTTCGGAGACAGTCTGCAAAAAGCTGAAATTGGCGGATTTGGGGGATATTATTGTGGCGGTCTGCGGCGAGAGCGTCTTCAAACCCGGAACGACCAATTCCATCAAGATCATGCAAATCAAATAAAGAGATCTATATCAAATCTATCATGACGGAGGGATGAAATGCCAAAAATTGTTGACGTAATCGCAAGAGAAATTTTGGATTCAAGAGGAAATCCGACGGTGGAAGTCGATGTGTACCTGGACGACGGAGCGTTCGGAAGGGCAGCGGTGCCTTCGGGAGCTTCTACGGGAGCTTATGAGGCCGTGGAACTGCGGGATGAGGATAAGAAACGCTATCTGGGCAAAGGAGTTTTGAACGCGGTCAAAAATGTGAATACCAAGATCCGGGAAGCGCTCATCACAGCCGACGCCTACGATCAGGTGGAAATCGACAAGACCATGCTCAAGCTGGACGGGACGCCCAACAAGGGAAAATTGGGCGCAAACGCCATATTGGGCGTATCGCTGGCTGTGGCCAAAGCGGCGGCCCAGTCTTCCTATCTGCCTTTGTACAAGTATCTGGGCGGCGTCAATGCCAAGGAACTGCCCTTGCCGATGATGAATATTCTAAATGGCGGCGCTCACGCGGATTCCGCGGTGGACATCCAGGAATTCATGATCCAGCCCGTCGGCGCCAGGACCTTCAAAGAGGCCATGCAGATGGGTTGTGAAGTGTTCCATCATCTGGGGAAACTGTTAAAGGCAAACGGGGATTCCACCAATGTGGGCAATGAGGGAGGCTATGCCCCTTCCAAAGTAAAAGGGACCGAAGGCGTTCTGGATCTGATGACGGAAGCGATTGAAAAGGCGGGATATAAACCCGGCGTGGACATCACTTTCGCCATTGACGCGGCCTCTTCCGAATTTTGCGAAAAAGAGGGGGATCAGTTTGTGTATCATTTCAAGAGAGAAGGCGGGGTCAAGAGGACTTCCGATGAAATGGTGGAATGGTACAAAAAACTTGTGGACAAATACCCGATCAAATCCATAGAAGACGGTCTCGGCGAAGACGACTGGGAAGGCTGGCAGAAATTGACGGCGGCTCTCGGCGACAGGGTGCAGCTTGTGGGCGACGACCTGTTTGTGACGAACACGGAGCGTCTGAAAAAAGGAATTGAGCTCAAGGCCGCCAACTCTATCCTGATCAAGCTCAACCAGATCGGTTCGTTGACCGAGACGCTGGACGCCATTGAGATGGCAAAACGGGCGGGGATGACCGCGGTGATCTCCCATCGCTCCGGCGAAACGGAAGACGCTACCATCGCGGATGTGGCCGTCGCCACAAACGCCGGGCAGATCAAAACCGGCTCTACCTCCAGGACGGACCGGATGGCAAAATACAACCAGCTTTTGAGAATAGAGGAAGAACTGGGCAGTATGGCTCAGTATAAAGGCCTCGAAGTATTCTATAACATCAACGTGAAGACGGAAGCGCCCGCTCCGAAAAAAAAGCCCAAAACAAAAAAATAAACAAAAATGATCATAACGTGCGTCGAAAACCTCCCCTTTTCCGGGGAGGTTTTCGCTTCCAATAAGTCAAAAACAGGGCGAATTGTTACAAATTGGTGAGAAATCAAGAAAAAAACTTGCTTTTTTTTCATAAATAGTATATGATATAGACATAGAGATATTTGAGACAGAGGAATACCAAAAACAGAATTTATCCATATGCAAGGAAAGGACGGAGAACATGAAAAGCGGGAAGCGGTGGGTTTCCAGAATGAAAATTCATTTTAAATTATTATGTATTTTTTGTTTTATTTCCGCCTTTTTCTGCCTGTTTGGAAAACTGGGCTCCGGCCGGAAAAGAAACAGGATCGTCATTGAAAAAAAGGACGCTCAGAATCAGATTGTCGTATATGCCAATGAAAAGACGGAGACAATTCCCCGGGGCAGAAAGCACTTCAATTTCTACAGCGAAACCCAGGAAAAGAGCGCGCTCTACGAGGAATACCTGAAAAACAGGGATATTCTTCTGCTCCTGAATGACGACAGCGACCGGATTGTCGCGGAAAATCTAAACAACATCGTAAACGCGGTCAATGTGTCCATTGACCGGGACGCCAATATTGTCATCACCGACAAAGTGGACGGACCGGCTCGGGAAGAGGGAGAATTCGGCGAGCGCTGGCAGAACTTCGGCAATGAAGACAACGGGGATTTTTGGGGAAGAAATCCCGGAAAGACCCGGACCGTACGGGAATACAACCAGGAAGAAATCAGTGAACTGGAGATTTTGAAAAAACTGAAAGGGAGTCTCTTGAACAAAGCAGGCGCGAAAAACTGAAAGTTCTGTCGTCAAAGAAAATTTTGCTGTCCTAAAAAACCAAATAATGCGGGAAAAAAAAGACAAAAACACAAAAAGGCGCAAAAAAATTTATAAAAACTGCTTGACGGAACTTTTAATTTATGATAATATATCTATTGTCCTTGAAATTCTAAAAGGGCGATGGACATTAACAACAGAATAGAGAAAGACAAAAAGCATAACCTGAACGAAACAATAATAAAGGTGTAAAAATGAACTCGAAGGTCGCTGACCGGAGAGATTTGAGTCGAAAAACTTGTT
>JAISST010000127.1 GCA_031272945.1 Fusobacteriaceae bacterium | reverse complement strand
TCTGCCATACGGCCGCGCCCATAAAGGTCCCCAGGAGCAAGCCCTGTCCGCCCAGCGGCGAAACGCCGCCGATAACCCCGGCCGCGACGCCGTACATTTCATACATATTGCCCGCCTCCATGTTTCCCATACCTGCCTGGGCGCATAAGATCAGCCCTACGACGCAAGAACAGAAGGCGGATACCATATAGGCCTTCGTCACCGTGGAAACCACATTGACCCCTGACATCTTGGCGGCGTCGATATTGGAGCCGATGGCATAGATATGCCGCCCTGTCCGGGTTTTCGAGAGTACGATGAAAAATAGAACAAATAGAATGAGCGCGATCCAGAACGTGTTGTAGATTCCGAAGGTCTTGCCGTAGTAAAAAGCCGCCTGAAAGACGTCGGCTTTGTCCTTGCCCATGCCGGTCAAAAGCGCGTTGGTGTTGCGGTTTCCGTTGGACATATAGGCGATGCCCCGGGCCACAAACATCGTACCCACGGTCGCGATAAAAGGCGGCAGCTTGAATTTTCCCACGAGCATGCCGTTGATGAGACTGATGGCGAAGGCGGCGGCCAGCGTAACCAAAAGAGCCAAAACGAGAGGATAGCCCCGGGACAGCATGGTTCCTGAAATCATGGCGCTCATGGCGACGACGGAACCGATGGAAAGGTCGATATTCCCCGTAATCAACAGATAGCTTTGAGCGATGCCTACGATGAGATATTTCGACATCGAACGCAAAAGGTTGGCGATATTCGTCGTCGAATACACCGAAGGCTCCATGAGCCCGAAGGCCACATAGATCACAACGAGACCCGCGAAGGCCGTCAGGGAAGCGCCCATGCCGCGTACGGCCAGCAGTCTTGAAAACAGGTTTTGCCGCTTATTATCCATGCCGATAAGTCCTCCTCCAGTTATGCCAAAAACTTTTCTTCAAAGCGCGTCGCCAAAGTCAGAATTTTTTCCTGCGTCGCGTCTTCCGCCGCTAATTCTCCCGTGATGCGCCCGTCGCACATGACGAGGATTCTGTCGGCGATGCCCAGTATTTCAGGGAGTTCCGAGGATACAAACAGTACGCCGATCCCTTGCAGTTTCAATTGGTTCATGAGGTTGTATATTTCCACTTTCGCGGCGACGTCGATGCCCCGGGTCGGTTCGTCAAAAATGACGACGCGGGATTCCCTGGCGAGCCACTTTCCGACGACGACTTTCTGCTGATTGCCCCCCGAAAGATTGCCTGCGTCCACATCCACGCCCGGCGTCTTGATTTTCAGGTTCCGGACAGCTTCGGCGCAGGTTGTGTTTTCTTTGGCGCTGCGGACAAAGGAAAACAGATCGCACAGCCAGTCAAGATTCGGGAGGGCGATATTGTGCCGCACCGTAAGTTTTGTACAAAGGCCGTCTTTTTTCCGGTCTTCCGGCGCCATGACGACGCCCGCCCGGATGGCCGTTTCCGGAGAAGTGATCTTTACTTCTTTGCCTTCCACGAAAATCTCTCCGGAGGTCTTGGGATCCGCTCCGAAGATGGCCCGGGTCGTCTCGGTCCGGCCCGCCCCCATGAGTCCGGCGATACCGACGATTTCCCCTTTATAGAGTTCGAAATTGATGTCGCGGACCAGTTTTCCGGCGTTGAGGTTCCGTACCTCAAAGATTTTTTCGCCCTTTTCACAGGTCACGTGAGGAAATTTTTCCTTGATTTCCCTGCCCACCATGGCGGCGATGATCTCATCCATGGAGATGTTGTGAAAATCTTCCGTCAGGATATATTTTCCGTCCCGCATGACGGTCACCCGGTCCACAATGTGCCGCAGTTCGTCAAGACGGTGGGAGATATAAATAATCCCGCAGCCCTGTTCGCGGAGCTGTTTGATGATCCGGAACAGATCGCCGATTTCCTTGGATGTCAGCGCGCTTGTAGGCTCATCCATAATGAGTACCCGCGCGTTGGTGGAGAGCGCTTTCGCAATTTCCACCATCTGTTGTTTGGAAACAGGCAAATCCCCGACAATATCTCCGGGGTTCAAATCAATATTCAATTCCGAAAGGACACGCCCCGCCTCTTGTTCCATCTCACGGTCGTTCAAAAAAAGGCCGCCGACGAGTTCCCGACCGAGAAACATATTCTCGGCTATGCTCAAATGCCGACACATGTTGAGTTCCTGATGGATGATGGCGACGCCCAAAGCCTGGGCTGTCTTCGGCGTCAGATCCCCTTGGGGCGAGCCGAATATCTCCATTTGACCACTATCCCGGGTATATACGCCGGACAGAATTTTGACGAGGGTCGACTTCCCCGCGCCGTTTTCGCCCAGAAGCGCCATGACTTCCCCGCTTTTCAGTTCAAACTGCACGTCGTCGAGCGCTTTTACGCCCGGAAAACGCTTGCATATTCCACTCATCCGTACGATGGTGTTCCCCATATTTAAGGCCCCCTATGCCGGTATTTCGACATTTTGTACGAGTATGCGTCATTGTAGTCCGATTAAGTACCATATTACCATAATTTTCAGATGTTGTCAAGTGGCAAGTGATTGGAGAGGAGATGAAAAACTGTATGAAGGTCAATATAATCTACGAATAAGACTTTTTTCACTTGACAGCATGAAAAAAGCAGTATAAAATTTAGGTGTCACATAGTTTCGAATATTGAATGATCCGGGAGGAAATAAAATGTTGACGCTGGAAGAATTGCGAGAATTGATGATGGATTTGGAATCCGACCGTATAGAGCGGACGACGGCAATCAATGATACGGACAAATTTTCAAAGGCGGTATGCGCTTTTGCCAACGATTATCCCGATCACAACCAACCCGGATATCTCTTGATCGGAGTAAATGATAACGGCACGCCCGCAGCGTTGCAGGTAACGGACCGGCTTTTGCAAAATCTCGGCGCGCTGCGCTCTGACGGAAATATTCTTCCGATTCCGGCAATATCCGTATATAAGATCCATATTGACGATTCCTCTCAAGTCGCGGTAGTTGAAGTCCGTCCATCGGACCTTCCGCCCGTTCGCTACAAGGGACAGGTATGGTTACGGGTGGGACCGCGTAAAGCAATTGCCAGCGAGCAGGAAGAACGGGTTCTTTCCGAAAGACGCGCCAGACTCATCACCACATTTGACGCGCGCCCGGTCAAAGAAGCAAATATTACGGATATTTCCATGCGTCTGTTTGACGAGTATCGTCTTCAAACGGTCAGTCCTGAAATCATTGCCGCAAATAACCGCACTACAGAAGAAAAGCTGGCGTCCTTGAGATGTTTCGACCTGAAATCAGGAACGCCAACAGTAGCAGGCATTTTGCTCTTTGGAGATAATCCCCGCTATTTTCTTCCCGGCGCCTATGTCCAGTTCCTGCGTTTGCCGGGAAATTCATTGACGGATCGCCCGATTGATCAAGCCGAAATATCCGGAGACTTGTCCACCGTTTTGCATGAATTGGTCGAGAGGATACGAGTCAACATTACAACCGGATTGGAACCTGTCAGTGGGTTGCGGGAACGTGTTGCTCCGGATTATCCGGAAGTGGCGGTAAGAGAGTTGCTACTGAACGCCATAATGCATCGCGATTATCAATCAACCGCTCCGGTACACTTTTATTGGTATGCTGATCACATTGAAATTCAAAACTCCGGTGGTTTATACGGAGAAGTAACAATGGAAACACTCACGAAAGTCTCCAGCTATCGTAATCCGATCATTGCCGAATGCATGAAAGCGCTGGGGTATGTCAACCGCTACGGCTACGGCATTCAACGTGCCAAATCGCTGCTGGAGCAAAACGGGAATCCTCAACCTGCCTTTGAAGCTACCGACAAATACTTCCATGTGACGATTTACAAGGGGGTGTAATGAAAACTATTGCCTTTTTCAATAATAAGGGCGGCGTAGGAAAAACTTCCCTGGTTTATCATTTATCCTGGATGTTTTCCATGCATGGATTAAATATACTTGCGGTCGATCTCGACCCGCAATCCAATTTGACCTCCATGTTTCTTGAAGACGATCGACTTGAAGAACTTTGGGACGGAGAAGAACATAAGCAGACAATCTATGGCGCAATCCGTCCGATCTTACGCGGGACGGGCGACATCTTGACGCCGCATGTGGAAGTTGTTTCAAACTCATTGGGGCTGATTAACGGCGACTTAGGGCTATCGCGATTTGAAGACAAGCTTTCCGACGCCTGGCCGAGATGCCACAACCGGGATGAATCGGCATTTCGTACGATGACAGTATTTCATCGTTTGGCTTTGCTGGGCGGCAAGCAATGTCAAGCTGATCTGGCGTTGATTGATGTAGGGCCGAATCTCGGGGCAATAAATCGCGCTGCGCTTATTGCCGCGGAAAATGTTGTGATACCGTTGTCAGCTGATCTTTTTTCATTACAAGGTTTGCGGAATTTAGGGCCGACCATGAAAGAATGGCGCGGTATATGGACTGAATTGATTCCCAAAGCTCCGGAAGATATTGATGTACCCAAAGGACTCATGTCTCCGACAGGTTATGTAGTAAGCCGGCATGGCGTTGTCGAAAGTCGCCCGGTAAAATCATATCAACGTTGGGTTCAACGAATTCCCGAAACATTTCGGGAATCTGTTTTGGGAGAGAATTCGTATAATTCACCGGACCCGGCCAATGACCCGTATGCCCTGGCCATGCTCAAGCATTATCGAAGTCTCATGCCGATGGCAATGAATTCCCGCAAACCGATGTTCTCCCTCCGGGCCTCGGATGGCGCCATAGGCGCTCATGTGGAGGCGGTACACGCCTGCTATGATGATTTCTTAAGATTGGCAAAACGAATCGGGGAAATAATCGGCGTTGCGATAAATTGATCCCCCCTCACCCCAGTACAAGCGAATACACGAAATAAAGCCCAAGGATCAGGAAAGGAAGCGTCGCCAAGAGCGGCAGATAGTTTTTGTAGCGTTCCCGGACCGTGGCGCCGGTGGCCTGGTCGCTCAGCAGCTGGCACAGATGGATCGGGGAAAAGAGATAGCCGATAAAACACCAGTTGAACGTGTAAAACATCGCCACGAGGCGGGCGTTGTAAGAAGCGTAGGGAAGGCTCATGGCGATTGGTACGAGGACGCCTAAGGGCAGGTACATGAGCCCCGTGGCGAGGCCGAAAAGGACGCCCACCACAGCCACCAGCACGAGAAAAACCCACAGGGATTGTCCCGTGAAAAGCGTCCGGAAAAAGTCCATGAGTTTGGAGAGACTTCGGACCACATTCTGAAAAAAGTACACGCCTGTGATGAGCACGGCCGTCCGGCGGTCGATACTGCTTAGAAGCTGTTTTCCGAAATCTTTTTTATCGCACATGAAAAAGACCAGGACGATGGCGGCCGGAACCGTAAGGATATAGTTGAGATGGAAGAACATATTGAGCGCCACGGCCAGAAGAATCGGAGAAAATGTATAGAGAAACTCTCCGAGAGCCTGGAGCCACTCGCCGCCGGAGACCCCGGGCAGCTCTTTTTTGTCGCTTTTTCTGACAAGAAAAATATAGCCCGCGATTTGCATAGCGATCACAAAGCCCAGATTCAGAAGGATCAGATGGGCCATTTTTATATCCGGCGCCAGGGACAGCGCCACGATGACATTGGCGGAATAGGGAACCAAAAGCGGCAGAATATGTCGGCAAACGACGTTGACGTTGGAGCGCCGGGCCGGATCCATTCCCATCTCCTGACCGAGGGTATTCACGAAAGGGGCCGAAAGGGCCGCGCCGCCCGGCGCCTGCAGCGCCCCGACCATGGCGGGCATGAGCATGATGATCGCCCGGTCGTTGGGAACGAGCTTCAGGAGCGCCTGCTCCATCCGCTTCAGAATTCCGTAGCGATTCATGAGGATGCTGAGCATGCCGATCTCGATGATAATCAGGACGGAAGTCAGGGAACTTTTGACCGTAAAGACTGCGGTGAAGGCTCTCACGATGTCCGCCGGCGGCAAGCCACCTGCGACGCCTGTAAAAACGCCCAGAATAAAAAGGGCGACGCCGATCGAAAGTTTGAATTTCAGCAGAACAGGGATCAGGCCCATGGCGATCAGGACCACAAAAAGTTGCAGCATATGGTTCACCTCTTGTTCTCTTTCCGGCGGACCGGTCCGAGGAATTATGTGCTTGTGTTTTCGAGGGGCGGAATGAATCGGATCACGCGAACAATTTTGCGAGAGCGCCGGCCACATCCATGTGGAAAACGGATTCGAGGATCATCTTGGTCAGTACGATTGTCGTGATGGACAAAAAAACGGGCTTGATGAATTTGGCGCCGCCCCGGACCGCGAATTTGGCGCCTAAAAAACCGCCGACCATCATAATGAGGCCGATGGAGACGGCCAGGATATAATTGGCTTTGCCGAATATCGCGAAAAATATGACGCTGCCGATATTGCTCATGAGGTTGTAGACTTTGGCGTTGCCGCTGGCGTTGGTAAAATCATAATGAAAAATCTTGATCAGCGCGAAAATCAAAAAAGATCCCGTGCCCGGCCCGAAAAAACCGTCGTAGAAACCGAGGGCAAAAGCCATCAGCGACCAGCGGAAGACGTTCTGATCCGTCAGTCCCCGAAAGGCGTTGGTGGTCCCCATGTTTTTGTTGTACAGCGTGTAAATCAAAACCGCCAGCAACATGACGATGGCAATGGGGTAGAGGTAGCGGGACGCGATGAATTTTACAACGGTCACAACGCCTAGCGCCGCCCCCGCCAGAGAGAAAAGCGCCGTGCGCTTGGCGAGGACCCAGTTGACTTTCCCCGATTGGGCAAATTTCGTAAAGCTGGACGTCGCGGAAAAAAATACGGCGACTTTGTTTGTCCCCAGCGCGATATGAGGCGGAAGGCCCGAAGCCAGATAGGCGGGCACCGTGATCAGCCCCCCTCCGCCGGAGATCGCATCGATAAACGCCGCGCAGAAGCAGGCAATTGCCAGAAAAACAAACGAATGAATTCCCATTCCAAAAGCGCTCAACAAGTTAACATCTCCCGAAGTTGCAAAATTTACTTCCAGAATAGCATAAATTTTTCAAAATGGCAATGAATATTTGTAACGGGTCCATTTTGTCATGAAAATTTCCCATTTGTGGCGGGGTATTGCAAAAAAAACTTGCAAAAAACAAAAAATCGGGTTATAATAGGTAAAAATATTTTTCAAGTTCAAATTTGCAAAAAATACAGTATTTGCGGAAATCAGTATTTACAGAAAAAAGTATTTGCGGAAAGTTGTAAGGTGGCTGTTATGTTTGGGACAAATATGAGACTGGTCGTGTACGTCATACTACTTGCCAAGAGCGCTTCCATTATTCAATAAGATTGCTTCCAATCGGTTTCCATAGGTGATTTTCCGCCACAGCAAGGTGAATTCCTGCAATTGGATAAATTGTGCCGGACCCTCGGGGTTGGGTACAGACAAATTTGCTGATAATGGCAAGCGGTTCCGCTTGTCTTTTTGATAAAGGGGGTTTTGTATGAATATTGCAACAGTGAAAGCGTCAACGTTGAAGGCCAAACCCGACTGGAACGACCTGGGTTTTGGAAAGTATTTTACCGACTATATGTTTACGATGGAGTATACGGAAGGGACAGGCTGGCATGACGCCAAGATTGTTCCTTATGGACCGGTTTCCCTGGATCCGGGCGCCATGGTTCTCCATTATGCCCAGGAAGTCTTTGAGGGCATGAAGGCCTATCGGGCAAAGGATGGCAGGATTCTCATATTCCGGCCTGAAATGAACGCCCGCAGGATGATGCGCTCCTGTGACAGATTGGTCATGCCTCAGCTTCCCGAGGAGATGTTTGTGGAAGCGGTCAAGGCCATCGTGGCGGCCCAGAAGGATTGGGTTCCCGCTCTTCCGGGGACGACGCTCTATATCCGGCCCTTTATGTACGCCGACGACGTCGTGATCGGAGTACACCCGGGAAAGACCTACAAGTTCGTGATTATCCTGACGCCCGTAGGCAGCTATTACGCCGAGGGCATCAATCCCGTCAAGATCCATGTGGAGGAAGAATATGTCCGGGCGGCCATAGGCGGCACGGGTTTCTGTAAATGCGGCGGGAATTACGCGGCCAGCATCATCGCCCAGGAAAAAGTCATGAAGGAAGGCTATTCCCAGGTTTTGTGGCTGGACGGGGCGGAGCGCAAATACGTGGAGGAAGTGGGGACCATGAACGTCATGTTCAAAATTGACGGAGAAGTCTGGACCGCGCCTCTGGACGGGAGTATTCTGCCCGGCGTCACCAGGGATTCCTGTATTACGATCCTCAAGGATTGGGGCGTCCATGTCAGAGAAGAGTTGATTCCCATTGATTTTCTCATGGACGCGGGCAAATCCGGAAAGTTGGAAGAAGCCTTCGGCGTCGGGACGGCGGCCGTTATTTCACCCATCGGGCTCCTGCGCTACAAAGGGGACGTCGTTACCATCAACGATTTCAAAACGGGTCCGCTGGCGAAAAAGCTCTATGATTTTCTGACCGGTATGCAGTACGGAGATCTGCCCGACAAATACGGCTGGATTCACGAGGTCAAATAAATAACCTCGCGTGTATGGGCAAACGTTTTCCTTTGTGAGGGGTGATCCCCGAAACCGCCGAGAAAATGCGGGAAAAATTGCGGCGGCAAATTGCAAAATTACAAAAAATGGACCGAAAATTATGGAAATAAAAGAGTATTTTGACAAATTGATCGATATTTACCGCTCGGACTTTGACGTTCTGGCGCCGACGGCCATCCGCGGGAAGGAGTATCTGGGTTACGGATATTTCCACGGAAACACCTCGCGCTACGTCCTTGTGAAAAGGGCAAAAATATGGAATGTTCACGCCTTTGAGCATATTGTTTTCATGGAAGCCGGGGCCGATACGGAACAATGTTTTGAGGAAGCCAGGGATCTCATTGAAAATTATATGGAGGAGCATTATGTCCGGAACGGGGAAAAATACCCCCCATCCGAGCATATGTACAGTTTTTTAACGGTGGTCATATTGACAAATCAACAATTTGGGGGTATGATTAGAGAGAAGATCAGGCGGTATAAATTTGTCCGAAATTATTTGTTTACAATCCGCGGCTATTCCGAAGGGCGGATTATTATAGTCAACGTAAAAGACGAGGAGATACTTCTGAGCAGAGCGGCCAAAAAAATGGAAAAGCTTTATCAAAATATTTTTAGTTAGGAGGAGGAACAAAAATGAGTAGCTTGGCAATTTTATTAGGCGCAATTGTAATTTTTGTGATTGCTTACTTGACCTATGGTTCCTGGCTCGCGAAAACATGGGGAATTGATCCCAGCAAAGAAACACCGGCGCATACGATAGATGACGGCGGCGTAGACTACGTACCGGCGAAAGCGCCCGTACTGCTGGGACATCATTTCGCCTCGATCGCTGGCGCGGGACCCATCAACGGACCGATTCAGGCGGCTGTGTTTGGATGGGTGCCTGTATTTTTGTGGATCGTCATCGGAGGGATTTTCTTCGGCGCCGTGCAGGACTTTTCGGCGATTTTCGTTTCCATTCGCCACAAGGGACAGTCTCTCGGCGAGGTAATTGAAGAGAACATCAGCCACCGCTGCAAGATCCTGTTCAGCGTATTCGCGTGGCTCGTGCTGTTGCTTGTTGTGGCGGCCTTCGCGGATATCGTGGCTTCTTCTTTCAACGGAATTTCTCTGAAAAAAGAAGTGGTGGACGGTGTGGAAAAAGTATCGACAGTACTTAATGACAACAACGGTTCCGTAGCGACGGCTTCTATGTTGTTCATTCCCTTGGCGGCCCTGTTCGGTTTCCTCGTTTACAGAAAGAACGCGCCGCTTCTGGTTTCCAGCGTAATCGGCGTAATTCTGCTGGCTTTTTGCGTCGTGGGCGGACTGGCGTTCCCGGTTCACAAGAGCAAGAATTTCTGGCTTGTCTTAATCTTTATTTATATCATCGTTGCCTCGGTAACGCCCGTATGGATTTTGTTGCAACCCCGGGATTATCTGAACAGCTTCCTGCTGTATTTCATGATGATCGCCGCGATTATAGGCATTGTGGGCACAAATCCCACCGTGAGCATTCCGGCTTCCACAGGATGGTTCGCGAACAACGCCGCCAAATGGCCGATGTTCCCCTTCCTGTTCATTACGGTAGCCTGTGGCGCCATTTCCGGATTCCACAGTATCGTGGGTTCGGGAACGACTTCCAAACAGCTGGACAATGAAAAAGACGCGCAAATGATCGGATACGGCGGCATGTTGATCGAGTGCGTACTCGCGGTTATTTCCCTTTTGACCATCGCTTCTCTGGGCTATGAAGGCTCCAAGGGAATGGCGCCGCCCGTTGTTTTCGCGACGGCCATCAAGAATTTCTTCGTAAACTTGGGTTTCGGCGCTTGGGCTGCCAACGCCACGTTTACGGTTATCCTGCTGGCAATTTCCGCTTTCGCCCTGACATCCCTTGATACGGCCACAAGACTCGGCCGCTACATTTTCCAGGAATTGTTTGTTTCGAAAGAAAGCACCAACAATCCGTTGAGCAACAAGTTTGTCGCGACGATCATCACAGTCGTTTTCGGCGGAATCCTGTGTATGGGCGGCTATCTCAACATCTGGCCCCTGTTCGGCGCATGCAACCAGCTCGTTGCCGTTCCCGCGTTCCTGGCCGCGGCCACGTATCTCGGTCACAGAGGCCGGAACAACAAGATGTTCTATTTCCCGACAATCTTCATGATGGCGGCTTGTATGGTATCCCTGTTTATGAGTTTCATCGCCAACGTGAAAATTCTTGCTTCCGGAAACGGAAAGATTTTCGTACAAGGCCTGCAGACCGTTGTGATCGTACCGATATTCGTTCTGGCAATCCTGCTGTTCGTAGAAGGCTGGAAGACCATTGTGAGCCTGTCCAAAGAAAAGTCCGCGACAGGATCCGTTGTAAAGTAAATCTTTCGTACCAAAACAATCGAATAAGTAAAAGTGAAACGGGGCTGTCGCACAACATGCGGCAGTCCCGCTTTTTTAGTCCATAGACAACTCTCCCTCAAACAAATGCCGCGCGGTCCTGAGAAGCGTCGCTTTCCTGACCTCTTCTTCCTCTATTTCCACGGGAATTTCGATACATCCGCCGGGATGACCGATGATTGTTTTGGGCGACTCGGGGAAGCGTTTTCTCCTGTTCCATACGCCGTCCAGGATCGTACCGGGTATGTGGGCTGCGACGGCTGTCGCCATGGCGCCGCCGGCGGGAAATGTCGGATGCAGCTTCGTAAAGACCGCCCGGGCGCAGAAATCCATCTCGTGTTTCCGGATCATTTCTCCGGTTGCGGTCTCGTAGGCGGCGGCTTCCGCCACAATGGCCATATGCGGGATATAGGTGGACGTCCTTGCGGCTTCCTCCCATTTTTCCACAAGCCCCAAAAGCACGGCCGCTTTTCCGCGGATCATCTGCAGAAGATTCCTGGAAGAAGGGCGGATTTCCTCATTCTTCAGTTCCTTTCCGGTCATGCCGACATCGGCGGCTCGTACGATCACGATAGGATTCACGCAGTCGATCAACGTGATTTCCGTTTCCCCCCTGGTCCCGCAGTCAATCCTGTCCTTTTTGTTTCCGGTCGGAAACAATTTTCCCGAATAACCTCCGCCGGGGTTGAGAAATTCCAATATGACCGGAGAGCCTCCTTCGGGAAGCCCGGGGAGGTAGACCTCCCCGGATCTTTCCGCGAGGCCGTCTTTTACGAAAAATGTCGAAAGAAAGGTTTTTCCGGTGTTGATATTATAGACCCGCAGGGTATTTTCCCCTTCTTTTGCGGGGACGAGGCCGTGATCCGTCGCGAAGGGCCCTACGGCGGAAGACATATTGCCGCAGGTTCCTCTGTCGTCTCCGATCCCCGTATGTTCATTCATCTGGAAAAAATGATAATCTACGTCAAAGCCCGGCCGTTCAGAAGGAGCGATGACCGCGATCTTGTTTGTGGGAAGCTGCTTTCCGAAAGTGTTCGAGGCGCCGTGGGCGTCTTGCGACAGACCCAGCGCCCTTCTGAAAATCTCATGCCACAGGTCCCTGTTTTCGGGAAGATTCTTTTTCTGAAAAAATACCGCGCGGCTGGTGCCGCCTCTGATGTAAGTGAAGGGAATCTTTTTCACGGCAATACTCCTTTGGTCGTATAGTTTGTATGTAAGTCCTGTTTCAGCCGTTTTACAGCATATAGCGCCGATATTCCCCCTGGCAGGGGGGGCCCGCGCAGAACCACATCTCGTCGTCCGTCAAATTGTAGATGGCCGATGAGACGGTGATCCTGTCCCTTGTATAGGGAGAACCGCCCGCTTCGGGATGCCCGCAGATGGAGAGGGGATGGTATTTGTGATCCCGCAGGCAGATCATGATATATTCCGGCGTGATGGCCCCCATTTTTGCCGAGAGGATCTCCCGCAGGCGCGCGTCCCTGTTTTTGGGTCTGCTTATGAGAGCGTCCAATTCCGGGCTTTTTACAAAATGATTCGCGTGGACAATGAGGTTGTCCTCTATCTCCAAAATATCCTCGCCCCCCGGCCAAGTCTCATAGTTTCTGGCGTGGCCGTAGCCGTCCGCCACGAGCATATTGCAGGAGACCGAGCGCTTGCTTGTTTCGATGAGCTCGCAGGCCTCTTCGAAGGTTTTCGCTTCGAGAATCCTTCGGCGCAAAAAGGTAACGGGGATTCCGATTCCCGGCATATCCCGTACCGACTGCAAGTTATTGTTCACAAAGCCCACCTTGTGGCAGTTGAATCCCTCCCGGACCAGCTGGCCCGCTTCCGTAATTCCGTAGGCTCGGAAATCGGGCGAGTTGAAATGCAGAATCACAATGTGGGGAAGGATATGGGTTGTATAATCCCAGTTTTTCAAAAGATATGTACTTCCATTTTTCGTGGCCCCGGGAAGCACAGCCGCCGTGGTGCATTCCGGAGTTTTGGGAAATTTGGAAATCTCGTAGCGGCAATTGACGACCATCATTTCGGCCAGCGTATGTCCCGAGCCTGCGGCGATTCCTTCGACTTCTTCCATCTGGGTCGGCGTCTCGACCCGGAGATAGTTTGCGAATTCCATAGCGTAGGTTTCGAGGTCGGCAACCGTATAGCCTTCATTCTGAAATCGCGCATAATAATGGGCGACCGCCATATCAATCCATTTTTTTGCTTTTGAGCCGTACTCCACGCCCCGTTCCCGGGCTGTGGTCGCGGTAATTTCTCTCAGCGGATACATCGTTCACTCCTGAGGTTGGATTTAATGGAAACGCACTGTCGGTGCATTCCCGGAAATATTTGTTAGAATTCTCCGGCCCGCAGGCAGGCCGCGAAATGCCCCTGCGAAAACTCTGTCAGGAGAGAATTCTCTTCTTTACAGAGCTTTTTTACATAAGGGCATCTGTCCGCAAAACGGCAGCCGGGTTTGGGGTTGATGGGGCTTGTGACCTCGCCTTCGATGATATGCAGCGGTTTTTTATGCTTGAGACTCGCAACGGGGATGGAATTCAGCAACGCCTTTGTATAGGGATGCACCGGATTTGCGAAAAGCTCGTCCGTTTCCGCGAATTCGACGCATTGGCCGAGATACATAACCGCGATATGGTTGCTGATATGCTTGATGACCGAAAGGTCATGGGTGATAAACATATAGGTGAGACCCATTTTTTCCTGCAAGTCCATCATAAGGTTCAGGATTTGCGCCTGAATCGATACATCCAGAGCAGAAACCGGCTCATCGCAGACAATGAATTCCGGATTGACCGCCAAGGCCCTGGCGATTCCTATGCGTTGCCGTCTTCCGCCGTCCAGTTCATGGGGATAGGTATTGACAAACCGTTCGGCAAGCCCTACGGTCTCCATGAGCCGGTCGATGACCTCCTCCCGCTCCGCCTTTGTTCCGACGGTCCCGCAGACTTTCATGGGTTCGGCGATGATTTCGCTGACGGTCATGCGGGGATTCAGGGAGGTAAAGGGGTCCTGGAAAATAATCTGCATTTTTTTTCGCATTTCCTTCATCTGTTCCCTGCCGAAAGCGAGAATACTCTCCCCTTTGTACAAAATATCGCCGCCCGTAGGTTCCAGAAGCCGCAGCACTGTTCTTCCGAGTGTGGATTTGCCGCAGCCCGATTCTCCTACGACGCCCAGGGTTTTTCCTTTTTCGATGGAGATATTGACCCCGTCCACCGCATGGAGTTGGCCGTTTTTCGTCGCGAAGTATTTTTTGAGGTTTCTGGTTTCCACCAGAGGGATATTCTTAGACATGAGGTCCGCCTCCCGCTTCAGTTTCCCCGGAAAACAGATGACAGCGGATCATATGCGCTCCGAAATATCGCTCCGGTGGTTTTTGATTTGCGCAGATATCCCTGCGGTTGGGACAGCGTTCCGCAAAACCGCAACCTGCGGGAAGGCAGGACGGATCGGGCATGAGTCCGTCAATGGGGCTGAGCCGCGCCGTTTTTCGTACAAGGTCCGGTATGGACCCGAAGAGTCCGTTCGTATAGGGATGCCGGAAATCCGTGTCGAAAATATCCTCCACGGGGCCGCTCTCGACGATCTCCCCGGCGTAGATGACGGCAACCCTTGAGCAGACTTGCGCCACGACCCCCAGGTCATGGGTGATCAGAAGCATGGAAGCGCCCTGTTGTTCTTTCAGATCATTCATCATTTTGAGAACCTGGGCCTGAATCGTCACGTCGAGGGCCGTCGTGGGCTCGTCGGCCAGAAGAAGCCTGGGCCGGCAGGCAAGGGCAATGGCGATCACAATCCTTTGTTTCATGCCGCCTGAAAATTGATGGGGATATTCGACTTTCCGCTCCGCCGGGATTCCCACCATCTCCATCATTTCATCGACTTTTTTGTCGACTTCCTCCCTCTTGAGGTCGGGAAAATGAAGCCGGACCACTTCGGCGATCTGTTCTCCCATTGTATGAATGGGATTGAGGGCGCTCATGGGATCGGAGAAGATCATGGACATATCGCTTCCCCGCATGGCGCGCATATCCGCTTCCGTCCGCCCCTTGAGAAGATCGACGCCGTCCAGGAGGATTTCTCCTTTGGTCACAAGGCCGACTTTTTCGGGAAGCAGCCGCATTATGGAAAGGGCGATCGTACTTTTCCCGGCGCCGGTCTCTCCTACGAGACCGAGGCTTTCCCCTTTGAAGATATCGAGGGAAACGCCGTTCAATGCATAAATATTATCTTCGTCGGTCTTGTAGAGCACATGCAGATCTTTGATTTCCAATAATTTTTCCATAGTTTCTCCTCCCTCTAATTCCGCAACCGCGGGTCCATGGCGTCCCGCAGCCCGTCGCCGATCAATGTCAGCGACAGGACGGAAAGCACGATGGAGATTCCCGGAAATATAGCAAGATGCGGATGATATCGCATGAGGGATTTCGATTCCGAGAGCATGCTGCCCCACTCCGGCGTGGGTTCCGAGATTCCGAGGCCGATAAAACTCAAGGAAGCGATGGTGATGACGCTTCTGGCCACGGTTTGCGTGACCTGCACGAGAATGGGCCCCATGGCGTTGGGAAGGATATGCCGGAAGATAATCCTTCTGTCGCTTGTGCCGAAGGCTCTTGCCGCCTCCACAAACTCCTGCTCTTTGACGCCGAGGATGGCTGAGCGTACAATTCTGCTCATCCGGGGAATCTGGGAGATCCCCATGGAAAGAATCAGATTGAAGAGACTCGAGCCGAAAGCGGAAATCAGCGTAATGGCCAAAAGCATGCTCGGGATCGCCAGGAGCACATCCATGATCCGCATGAGGATGTCGTCGGTTTTTCCGCCGTAATAGGCCGCGGCGGAACCGATCAGCGCGCCGCAGGACAGAGAGACCAAAACCGTCGCGATCCCCACAAACATGGAAATGCGTCCGCCATAGATCACCCGGGCGAATTCGTCCCGTCCGTTGTGGTCCGTTCCGAACCAGTGAAGCGCCGAAGGCGCCGCGAAGCGCTCCTTGATATGTATCGAAATTGCGTCGGTGTCATAGTTGAGGTACAGATCCGCGCCGAGAACGGCGATCAGCATGATGAGAAAAATGAACATTCCCATGACGGCGAGCTTATTTTTTTTGAAACGGGTCCAGATCACGGAGATCTGACTTTTTTTCTTGTATTTTCTCTTTTCCGCCATTTCAAACCTTCCCTTTCCGTTTTTTGGATGCGTATTGACTCGAAAGGCGCGGATCGATAAACGAGTACAAAAGATCGACCAGCAGATTCACGGAACTGGCGATAAAGGCTGAAAAGATGACCGCGGCCATGACCATCGGCGTATCTTTCTGCCGGATGGAATTGATCATCAGCTGGCCGATCCCCGGGATTGCGAAAACCTGTTCGATGGCGATGGAGCCTCCGAGGGCCTGCCCGAAATTGACGCCGATGACAGTCACCACCGGAAGAAGCGCATTCCGCAGCGCGTGGTGGAATACGACGGACCTCTCCGTAGCGCCTTTGGCCCGGGCGGTCCGGATATAATCCTGGCGGATCACTTCAAGCATCGTAGAGCGCGTCATCCGGATCAGAGAAGCGGTCGTCGCCGAAGAAAGGGCGATGCTGGGCAGGATGAAATTCACCCAGGTATTGACCCCCATGGGCGGAAGCCAGCGCAGTTTCAGAGAGAACAAGAGAATCAAAAGCATGGCCGTGAAAAAGCCGGGCATGGAAGTCACGATCAATGAGACGCCGATGGACATCTGATCGGTAATCGAATATTGTTTGACAGCCGAGAGAATCCCGATGGGAAGCCCCAAAAGAACGGCCAGCGTAATGCTTACGGAGGACAGGAGGACCGTATAGCCGATCCGGGTATGGATTTCCGAAAAGACAGGAATTCCCGTCCTGTAGGAATTTCCGAAGTCGCCCCGGAAGGCGTCAGCGAGGTAGCGCAGATATCGGATGAAAAAAGGCGCGTTCAGTCCCAGTTCCTCCCTTTTGGCCGCCAGGGCCCCGGCGGGCGCCCCCTCTCCGAGTATCATCATGACCGGATCGCCGGGCGTCATATTCATAATGGCAAATATGATGAAAGAGACGCCCAGCAATACGGGAATCATGAGAAACAGTCGTCTGAATACGTATTTACCCATAGGGAACTCCTTCGCTTAATCTTTCCAATAGAGTTTTGACCAGGGGGTCTTGTAGGTGGGGTGGGAGATCCATCCGCCGATTTTCGAACTGACCACGGAATAATTGGTCGTGGTGTACAGAGGAATAAAGGGGACGTCCTCTTTGATGATATCGTAGCACTGTTTATAGATTTCCAGTCTTTTGGCGCTGTCGGGCTCCGTCCGGGCCTGTTCGACGAGTTTGTCAAAAACGGGGTTGGAATAGCCGGCATAGTTGTTTCCGCCGCCGATCATGCCCGTTGTGAGTCGTCTCGTCAGGAGATAGTCGGCGTCCATTACCACATGGTTCGTCATACGCAGCGAGGCCGTGTAATTCATTTTGGCGGCCACGATATCCAGCCATGTGGCCCGTTCCAGTTTGTCAAAAGTCACGTTGATCCCCACTTCCTTGAGCTGGGCTTGCATAATTTCCGCCGAGGCCATATAGGTGCGGCTGGAATCCTGTGTAAAGACGACGTCAACGCCGTTGGGATAGCCCGCTTCCTTGACGAGGGCCTTCGCTTTTTCCTTGTCCTGTTCATACCAGGGATAATCGGGCATATATCCGAAGGCGCCTGAAGCACAGATCGTATTGGTGACGATTCCCCTGCCCTCCTGTCCGCCGATGAGGATTTCCTCCCGGTCAATGGCGTAAGCCACGGCCTGGCGCAGTTTCTTGTCGGTAAATACGCCGTTTTTTACGTTGAATGTGATGTCATAGAGACCGGCGCCCTGGGTATTTTCATAGACGGTCAGAGTCGGCAGTTCTTTCAAGTGTTCGATATCGCTGTTCTGCGTGCCGTAATAATAATCCAGAGCCCCCTGCTCCAGAGCGAGGGCGCCCGAAGTCTGGTCGGCGATCAAGGTGCATTCTACGTCTTTGATGGCCGGCGCCCCTTCGTAATACTTGTCAAAGGCTTTGAATAAGAGTTTTTCTCCGCTCTTCCATTCTTTGAGAACATAGGCGCCCGTGCCGCAGGATTCGATCCGACCGATATCTTCTCCCTTGGCCTCGTGTTCTTCCACATATTTTTTATTGACGACGCCCCAGCATGGCGTGATCATGACTTCCAGAATCGGTGCGTAGCCGTATTTCTGTACCAGTTTGATCTGATTCTCTCCGACTTTTTCGAAACGGTCAATGGAACCGTCGATCTGGTCCGTGAAGCTGGATTGCAGCGCCCGGTTCAGGGAGAAAAGCACGTCGTCCGCCGTCATTTTGTCCCCGTTGTGGAACGTAATGTCGTCCCGCAGTGTAAACAGAACTTCCGTAGAGTCGGCGTTCACTTCCCAGGAAGAGGCGAGAGCCGGGATAAATTCCTGCTTGATCTGGTCATATTTGATCAGCGTGTCGTAAGATTGCATGATAAAAATCCAGGTGATCAAATCCTTGGATTTGGCCGGGTCCATGGAAGTGGGCTCTGCGCTCATTCCCAGATGAAAATCCGTCCTGGTTTTGGCGAAAAGAGCGCCGCCTGCCATAAAAAAGCATGCCGTCAGCAGTGTTGCAAGTATGCGCTTGAAAGTACTCATATTCCTGT
>JAISST010000088.1 GCA_031272945.1 Fusobacteriaceae bacterium | reverse complement strand
ATTCTATCTTTCACTCAACTTATCCAGAACGTCTTGCGGTCGCATAAGCGGAACACCAGATTCACAACCTAGCAATTTTTCATCACGTGTAATAATATAATCAGCCATGACATTTTCAGCGCACACAACAACCAATGCGTCTTCGAAGTCTTGAATCGTCAGATTCATTGCCGAAAGACAAGTTTCATGCGTAACGGCTACGACTTCTCCCTTTTGTCCGCGCCGTAATAATTCTTTCGCCGCGACATCAAAAGGTGCGCGTTCTTGCAGCGCGTCAAGTATAATATTTGTGTCGAGCAATAACTTCATTTCATCAACCGTTCCATGCGTACTTCCTCGATGTCGATGTCGCTTGGAAGCGTTCCGAACAGCTGCCCTATGTCCGTTATTTTTTCAGGAATTTCGCGCTCATACCACGGCACAGGGTCAATCTTGCTGATTTTTGCGATGGGCTTGCCGGATTTGGTGATGATAACATCCTCAGTTTCCACCATATCGATATAGCGCCCCGGATTGATTTCCAAATCTGTAATAGCTATTTCCATAACGATTCTCCTTAACTGTTTTTTCTCTTTCCCGCTCTTGTCTCCAAAACTAGCCAAATCCTGCAAAACATCCTTTCCAATACTCTGTTCTTCTCCACGTTCATCAAGCGTCCCCATATATTGAAAACTCCTGACAGCCCGATTTGTTTGCCTTATTGTATCACATTTTTTACAAAATGTAAATAAAATCAAAATCGTTGGGGAATTGTTCGAAAATTGTTTTAGTTTCTCTTATTTGCTTACTTTCCAAACCAGCGCACGGACAATTTACCCGCGCAATTATCCTGTGCCGTGTTAGAAGTCCGCGATGTCTTGGCGCCAGCAAGCGAAGCGAGCCACAGCCGAGGCTATCGGCCGCAGGGCCGACAGAGTGGTCGAGGGCAGAAAAAGAGAGCATTCCTCCACTCGAAAACGCTTATATTTACTTTCACGCCCTTTTCACGTATAATATGGTCATGGAAGTAAGGTGATAGAAGGTATTTTTTGCAATTCGTCAGGAAAAATAGGCTCAGTGACAGTTATCATGGAGAGGAATCGTTTAATTTCGGCATATGGCAAAGTCGCAGTATCGCTTTAGTCGAATAGGAGATGCCTTCCCTTGTCTGTCAAGCATCTCCCTCAACTGGTACACTCTCCAAATACAGCGTATCCGGACAATAATCAATCCCCTGGGGCCACTCAATCGTTCCGTTCGCAACAAATACCGCTTGAAACAAAGCCCTGTTTCGTAAAGGCTTGAAAACTGGAAACCGAAGCAGACTTTCCGCATCGAAAAGTCTCTTTTCTCCGTTCGTAAACGTGATATACAGTTTGTAGCCATCTATGGCTCTGACTTCAGATACACGCGGTCCAAGAGGTTCCGCGCCGTACAAATATTCCTGCATGGTTTTCTCCTTTTATTGTAAGGGGCGCTTTGCGCCCCTGATACGACCGGGAAAAATCATCAGAAATCTTTCAATAAAAGTTTACTTAGCAAAAGAAACATGATAGAATAAAGCATGAATAAAATTTTATATGGTAATAATAAAAAAATGGTTCATACGGGAGCGGATGTCTGGTTGAAACTGCAGGCCGGATTTAATCAGGTGAAAAATGAGATCCATTAAAATTTCCTGAAAAAGCACTTGAAATTTCCGGAAGATAGGTATACAATGTACAAAAGGAAATTTGAAAATCTCAGGTTACGGGAGGTCGGTTATGAGTTGGTTGGCCATTACGATCACGATTGTAATCATTTTACCCGCCATGATTGGCTGCGGGATCGTGACGCATTACACGAAAAAGGGAACAAAATCACGGGGAAAAGCCTGCGGCGGCTGTCCGCACTACTGCGGATTCGGCCTCGGCTGCGACGGGAAGCCGCGCAAAACGAAAATAGAAGTCGATATCTACGATCTGTATTATGACGATCAATACTGAATGGGAAAAATCAGCGCGGTCCGGCCTTATGCCGGACCGTAGTTTATTTTGACGGCGATCCATAGAAACAGGACCGCAACAGCCGTCAGAATCAGGAGCAGCGGCAGCACAAAACGATACCAGCGGGAAAGGGGCGTTTTGGCATAGTCAAGAAAGATCAGGAGCGTTCCGTAGGTAAACCACACGAGATTGGCGAGTCCGTCACCGAACTGGTAGGCGAGAATCGTGGTCTGTCTCGTAAGGCCGATCATATCGGCCAGAGGAATCATAATGGGCGCGAGGACCACCGCCTTTCCGGAACCCGAGGGGATCAAGCCCCCCACGAGGGCCACGATCACTGAAACCCCCACAGCCGCCGCCAAGGGCGGCAATCCCGACAAAAATCCCGAAAGATAATAGATGATGGGATCGATGATGCAGCCTTTCTCCAGAACCCACTGGACGCCTCCGGCGGTCCCCACAATCATGGCCCCGGTCAGGGCGTTTTTGGCTCCTTCCGTAAAGCAGGCGGCGATTTCAGCCGTAGAAAAGCGGCGCAGTATTCCCGCGACTATGCCGCTTGCGGTAAAGGCGGCGGCGATTTCCGCAGGCCCCCAATCCAAATACAGCATGCCCCGGGTCACGAGGCCAAACGTCAGAAAAATCACCGCAAGGATCAGGCGGGAAGCGCATTTTCCTTCAGGTTCAACCGATAAAGGAACGGCAGCATCGGCGGCCCCGCCCCGGGTTTCCACATTGTCGCTTCCCGCGTCTTTTTTTATTTGCCGCAAAATAAAGAAAAAACTGAGGAGGCCAAAGACCCCGAAGATCAAGAGACGCAGGCCGAATCCTGAAAAGAGAGGCAGGCCCGCCACTTGCTGGGCGACTCCTACCGTGTACAGGTTTGAAGGGCCCGCGCAAAAACCTACCAGCAGGCCCAAAATGACCACGGCGGCCGCCACAAGAGGATCAAAGCCCAGAGAGAGCACCAGAGGAACCACCAGGGGCACGAAGGGAATGGCGGCCTGGACCCAACCGAAAAATCCTCCCAAAACCAGCAGCAAACAAAAAATAAAAAACAACAGGAAAACCCGGGCGGTTTTCCCTGTTTTTCGGGTGAGCGCGTGAAGCCCCGCGGCGATGGCGCCGGTCCTGTTGTAGACCTCAATGGCCCCGCCCACCAAGAGAATCAGGAAGATCAGATTGGCCGTCCCGATAAAACCATAAGGGATCGCGAGGAAAACGCTGAAAAAAGAAAGGCTCTTTGCCGTCGCCGGATGAAAACTTCCCGGAACGATGACGGCTCTGCCGCTCACTTGGACCCGCTCGAATACGCCGGGCGGAATCAGTCGCGTCGCCAGTACGGATAAGAGGATAACGCAGCAGATCGGTGCAAAAGGACTGAAGGATGTGGTACGCTTTTTTCCGCTTTTCAAAGGAACCTCCGGGCGTTCCGGATTTTGCAATCAAGCAGGATCCGGGACGCCGCCAGTATATTTTTGTTTGTGAGACGTTAAAACAGCATATTGTAGAGCCGCAGGTACTCGTCGGCCGGTTTTTCCCAGCTGTTGTCCCGGGCCTTGGCGTGTTTGATGATTTCAAACCATCTGTCGTTGTCGTTGTAGACATGGATCGCATAACGCAGGCACCAGAGGAGTTCCTCGGCGTTGACGTTCTTAAAGCCGAAGCCGTCCCCCTCGCGGGTAAATTCATTATAGGGCGTCACGGTATCGCACAGCCCCCCGGTTTCCCTCACGATGGGGATCGTTCCGTAACGCATGGCGATCATCTGGGAGAGCCCGCAGGGCTCGAAAATGGACGGCATGAGAAAGATGTCGGCGCCCCCGTAGATTTCCTTGGACAGGTCCTGATTGAAGCCGATGTAGGAGCAGACCCTGCCGGGATATTGCCTTTCCTTCCAGCGGAAAAAATCCTCATAATAAGGTTCGCCGTTTCCCAAAAGTACAAACTGCGCCCCGGTATCCATCATACGGTCAAAGATGCCCATGACGAGATCAATGCCCTTTTGCCGGTCCAGTCTTGTGATCATGGCCAGAAGCGGCGCGTAAGGATCCTCTCTCAGTCCGATCTTTTCCTGCAGCAGTGTTTTCAAACGCGTCTTTCCGCTGCGCGGACTCTTGTATACGCCGTAGTCAATGCCGTTTACGACGCCGTGGAGTTTGTAACCGAAACGCTCAAAGAGACCGTGCAGTCCCTCCCCGTAGGCGGGGGTCTTGATTTCCCGGGCGTAGGTATTGCTGACGGTTGTCACGAGGTCCGAATAGACGACGCCCCCTTTCAGGAAGGAGACCATATCGTAATATTTGATGCCGTCTTCGTAATAATAGGCCCAGCGGGGGATTTCCAGCACCCGCTCGATGCAGTCGTTGTAAAAGAGGCCCTGAAAGCGCAGATTGTGGATCGTAAAGACCGTTTTTACTTGAAATACGTGGCGTTCCTTGAGATAAATCGGAATCAGCGCGGCGTGCCAGTCGTTGCAGTGGATAATATCCGGATAAAAACCCGTCAGGTCAAAGGTTTCCGAGACCGCCTTGCAAAAAAATGTAAAGCGCTCGCAGTCGTCCAGCTCGCCGTAGATTTTGCTTCTGTTGAAATATCGCTCGCCGTCTATGAAATAATAAGGGATTCCCTCGTATTCCCAGGCATCGACGCCTACATATTCGTAGTGATGTTCCATCCAGATGTTCTTTTCGCCTAGATGCCGCATTTTGTAGCGGTACTTGGAATCGATCTGGCTGTATTTGGGCATAATGACCCGGACGTCCACCCCCTTTGCCCGGAGGGCTTTCGGCAGGGAATAGGCCACATCCCCCAGACCGCCGGTTTTAATAAAGGGCAGGGCTTCGCCGGCCGCAAAAAGTACTTTCAATTCTCACACCATCCTGTAAATTGTACCGGGATCGCAATCATGTATTCCGGATCAGTCGTCGTCATATTTCCCCAGTTCGTCGACAAAGTTGTAATAGTAGTCCTTATCCCATTTGATATCTTTTTCGATTACCAGGGGATAGTTCTTGGAGGCGCTCAAGCGTTCGTTGGATTTGATCACGTTGTTTTTGTCCACGATGATGTTCCGCAATACCGCCCCCGATTGGATTGTACTGGCCTGCAGGATGATGCAGTCTTCCACCGTGGCGCCTTTTTCGATGACGGCGCCGCGGGCGAGGATGGAATTGCGCACTTTTCCCGCGAGGATGCAACCGTTGGAGACCAGGGTATTTTTCACGTCGGCGCCGTCTTTGTACAGCGTCGGCGGCGTATCTTTCACCTTGGTGTAGATGAGTCTGCCCTCTTTGTTGAAGATGTCGTCCCGGGTGCTTTTATTCAGCAGATCCATATTGAAATCAAAATATTCTTTTGTGGAATTGATGCAGGAGAGATAACCCTTGAACTCATAGGGGTTGATGCTGATCTTGCTGAGATTTTTGCTGATCAGGTCCCTTCCCGTATAATAGCTGCCGTCCTGGATGCCTTCAAAAATAAATTTCAGCAACAGTTCCTTGGAGAGGATGAAGATCTCGAGGGAAATGTTCTCTTCCTTGCGGAAGAAAAGGTTTTTTCCGATGTTGTCCACTTCGCCGTTCTTGTCGATCCGGATGCAGTCGCAGTTGTCGAATTTTTCGTTGGCGTTGTCGACTTTTTTGTAGACGGCGGTCACTTCCTTTTTGCTTTCCTCATGTTTGCGGATCACGTCCCGGATGTCGATGTTGCACACCATGTGGGAACTCATCATGATCACGTTTTTTTGTTTGCTGCGGACGAAGTACTCCATGTTTTTCTTGATGCGTTTCACATTGCCCGAAAAGGAGGTATCCAGCATGCCCTCGAAAATAAAGATGCCGTCTTTTTTCCGGTTGAGATCCCACTCGGCGCCTTTTCCCAGATGGTCCATCAGGGAGGTCAGGTCTTCCATTCCTCCGAAGATTCCCACGTTGCGGATGCCGGCGTTCACAAGATTTGACAGGGCAAAGTCTATCACCCGGTAGGATCCGCCTACGGGAACCGAAGCAAGGGGCCGGATTTTCGTCAGGGCCCGGATGTTGTCAAAAGAGGTCTCGACATAGATGACGCCCATATAATCATTCAGCATTAGCGATCGCCCCCCTGGTTTACGGAAGAGTCTATGACCCTGTCTTCCCCTATTACGGTAATATCATCTTTTCTGCCGATGGTCACGTTCTTTTTGATGTGGACCCGTTCGGCGATAATCGCTCTTTCAATGACGACGCCCGGCTCGATCACCGTGTTTGCCATGATCACGGAATCGGAGATCTTACTGGTTTTCCCCAGTTTTACGCCGGGAAATATGACGGAATTGCTGATGGCGCCTTCGATCTCACAGCCTTTGTCGATCAGCGTATGTTCGATCACGGCATCCTCCCCCACATAGAGAGGCGGATAGGTATATTGGCGGGTGTTGATTTTCCAGTTTTTTTCAAAGAGGTTGAGACCGTTGTCCTCCTTCAGGAGGTCCATATGGGCGTCCCAGAAGCTTTCGATGGTGCCGACGTCCTTCCAGTACCCCTCGAAGGGATAGGCGAAGAGTTTCAGCTTGTCGGCCAGCATATCGGGAATGATGTTTTTGCCGAAGTCGTTCTCGGATTTTTTGTCTTTTTCGTCTTTGATCAGATATTCTTTCAGGATCCGCCACGTGAAGATGTAAATGCCCATGGAGGCCAAGGTGCTCTTGGGCTTTTTGGGTTTTTCCTCGAATTCATAGATGGACATGTCGTCCCGAACATTCATGATGCCGAAACTGGGCGCGTCTTTGAGAGGCACCTCGAAGACGCCGATGGTGGCGTCGGCGCCCTTGGACACATGAAAACGGAGCATCTTCCCGTAGTCCATCTTGTAGATGTGGTCGCCCGAGAGAATCAGGACGTGCACGGGGTCATACTGTTCGATAAAGCGCATATTCTGGTAGATGGCGTTGGCCGTTCCCTTGTACCAGCCCCCTTCGTCGTTTTTTTTCGTATGAGGCTGCAAAATCGTGACGCCGCCGTCCATCCGGTCCAGATCCCAGGGGGATCCGTTTCCGATGTGGTTGTTTAGAATATGGGGCTCGTACTGGGTCAGAATCCCGACTGTGTCGATTCCGGAATTGGAACAATTGCTCAGGGTGAAGTCAATGATCTTGTACTTTCCGCCGAAGGAGACTGCCGGTTTCGCCACATTTTCCGTCAGTTCTTTGAGGCGGCTGCCCTGCCCGCCCGCCAGTATCATCGCAATCATTTCTTTTCTTCGCATTTTTCTCACCGTCTCTTTTTTAGGATTTGTTCTGAACTTTGCTATTAACCGCTTTCTTTCGTTCCGCGCTTTCTCCCGCCTTTAGGATTACCGCGGAATTGGCTTTTATGTCCATCAAAAGGCTGTACTCTCTGTAGTTCCAGGGACTCTTGCGGGGGAGGTATACTTTCTTCCCCGAGAGACCCGTTCCGCCGAAGCGGATGTCGTCGCTGTTCAAAAGGACCTTGTATTTCCTGAATTCGGGAACGCCGACTTTATATTGGATCCGGTCGGCCCCTGAAAAGTTGAAAACCGCAATCAAATACTCGCCGAAATCTTTTGTTTTCCTGAGGAAAATCAACATGTTTTCCGTGTTGTTTTCGTGCTCGATCCACTCAAAGGTATCCCAGCCGTCTTCCCACAGGGCTTTTTCGTCCAGATAAAGCTTGTTGAGGCATTTCACATATTTCTGTACAAGTCGGCAATTCTCGTTTTCCGTCAGCAGATGCCATTCTACCTGATCGTAAAATCGCCATTCCAAGCCCTGAGCGATTTCATTTCCCATAAAATTGAGCTTTTTTCCCGGATGAGCCGTCTGGTAGGTATAGAGCGCCTTGACATTGGCGATCTTCGCCTCGTAAAACCCGGGCATTTTGTTGAGGATGGATTTCTTTCCATGGACGACCTCGTCGTGGGAAAGGGGAAGTACAAAATTTTCGGAAAAGGCGTACATAAAGGAAAATGTGAGCTTTCCGTGGTGTTCATAGCGGTACAGGGGGTCTTCGGAAAAATACTTGAGGGTATCGTTCATCCAGCCCATGTTCCATTTGCTTGTGAAGCCCAACCCGCCGTCGACAGGGTGTTTTGTCACATTGGGCCAGGCCGTGGAATCTTCCGCCACCACCAGAACGTCGGGGCATTCTTCTTTGATAATGGTATTCAACTCTTTCAGAAAATTGATGCCGTCGATATTTTCTATGCCGCCGTATTGAT
>JAISST010000040.1 GCA_031272945.1 Fusobacteriaceae bacterium | reverse complement strand
CCGGCTTTTCTTTCCCACTTACTTGAACTTATAGCGGAATCCCAGAGACAAAACTCTGTCCGTTGTCTTGGAACTCTCGATAGCCGTGTCGTAATTGAGATTGATCGTAAAGTTTTCTTTGACCGCAAAATCAGCCCCGATTCCGATCCACGTCGTATTCTTCGCAAGCCCTATGCCCGTGAGATCATATTTGCGTTTCGTCGGATCCCCGGCGTAACGGGCCTGGATTCCCAGAGATTCGTCATTGAAGGCGCTCATATGGGTCAATGTAGTATAAAGCTTTACGCGGTTGAACTTCGCCTCGGCACGGATTCCGAATACGCCGGACGTCTGGCTGTAGAGTTCGTCATCCACTATGAAACCCAGCGTCGGGTCGTTTTCCGAGAAGCTGCCGCCCCGTAAATAATCCGCCTGCAAGCCGATGAAGGGCGTCAATTTGAAGTTTTCCCCGACTGGGATTGTATAGCCCAATTCGCCGTAAGCCGAAAGGTTTACATCCACAAATTTGGGTTTTACTCTGATTCCGCCGCCGGTCGTTCTGTCTACTTCCGTATAATTGAGGCCTACGCCGATTCTGCCGAGTGCGTAGAGGCCTTTGAATTTGCCGAAATTGTAAATTCCGTAGCCGGAGAGCGTAACGTTGGTACTATCGCCTGTACCGCCGTAGCGGGCGCTCAGATCAACGTCCGACTTGTAGCCTGAAAGCGCTACGCCCAACCGCAGTCTGTCCGAGAAAGCAAAATCCGCTCCGAACTGCGCTCCGTTGATTTTGCTGTCCGCCGCCACATGACCGGCGTTATCAAAAACTTTCCCCTTGCCGTTGATGTAATCAAACCACACGCCGCCGCCTTGCGTATTCTCTTCGCTACGGATAGAGAAGAGACGGTTGGCCAACTGCTTGCTCAAAATCTTGGACTGCTTGAAGGTCGTCTGTTTCACGGCGGAATACACTTCGCCCGTCAAGCCCGCCCATACGCCGGGAAGAGCCGCCGCTGGCGTATAGAGAATCCCCGAGAGCGTTTTTTTGAAGGCGCTTTCTTCACTGACGCCGACCAGCGAGTCGAACATGCTGTCCAAGGCTTCGCCGGCGCTTGCAATGGAGGCGGGTACATAGCCCATGACGGCAATGGCAAAGGGATAGGTTCCTGTTCTGAAACAATCTACCTCCAGCTCATCGCCCGCGGCACTGAGCGCAACATTATTTACGGTTATGTATCCGTCATTAATTCCCGCGTCTGCTTGCCAGGTCCCTGTCCAATTAATAACTTGCGTGCTTTTTATAATGGATCTTGTCATTAATGATGTGGAAATTATGCTGTCCGCCTCTGACGTGGTTACTTTTAGTATGATCGTAGTGCTGTTGAGATCAACCAACCCATCTACTTTTAATGTAGAAACAATATTAATTCCCAGTTGATTTGTTGATATAAAATCTCCATTTACATTCATGCTGGCGCGCAGTGTTACGTTGCTATTATTAGTTATATCCCCGTTAACAGTCAGTTGAGCGGTGGGATCGCTGCTTCCGAATACGATGACGCGGCCGTTATTCGTAATATCTCCGTTAACAGTGGCCCCTTTATAGAGACTCAACCAGGCGCCGTCATCCACGGTAATCAGACTGGAATCAGAATTCCCTTTTATGGCCAGTTCGGCATTATTGCCGACTGTCGTCTTCCCGGTATATGTATTATTCCCGGTAAACTCTTGATAAAGAAGCGGATCTCCCGTTGCATAAGAAGCTCCGGGGTCCCCTCCCGGCGTCAGCCGAAGTTCCCCGGTTCCCGAAATATCCCCATTCAAAATCATGCTATTCCGCAGGGTAATCGTATTATTGTTTTCGATATTGCCGTTTATCACCAGATCCTTTGTGGCGCTTGTTTTATTAAAAACAATCAAACGGCCTTCATTGGTAATATCCCCGTTTATTGTGGCTCCTTTGTATAAACTCAGCCAGGCGCCGTCCTCCACCGTAATCAAACTGGAATCGGAATTCCCCTTTATGGCCAGCTCGGAATTGTTTCCTACCGTCGTTTCTCCCGTATAGGTATTGTTTCCTGTCATTTCTATGTATAGTAGAGGATCTCCGCTTGCATAGGAGGCCCCGGCAGTTCCGCCCGGCGCCAGTTCTATCCCGCCGGCGCCGGAAATGTCATTGGAAAATATAAAAGCTTCCGGATTTGTCGAATAATTGTATTGGTCATTTGTGCCTGTCAGCGCCAAAATTCCGCTTTCGAAAGAGCTCGGACCGTTTTTGGCGGCTGCCGCGCTAACTTTCTTCGTGACCGGATCATAGGAAGATAATACAATCTGCTGGGCAAGCGCTGTCGAAAGCCAGGGATAAGAATCCGTTACGGCTTCCGTCGCCGCTTCATAGGATTTGGATTCCACCTCAAAACTCCCTACTTTCGTATAGGTCGGAGCATTGCTTCCACCGCCGCCCCCTCCGCCGCCGCAACCTGCCAATACGATGGAAATTGCCGCAAGCGAAAACATTTTCCATTTCCAGTTCCTTTTTTTCATAAAGTGTTTCCTCCTATAAATTTTATATGAATGAGCAAAATATTATGAGATATAATGTTGTTGAACGAAAAACGAACAATGTCCAATTTTCGGCTTACGTTAGCTATTCTAAAATATTTTTTCTTTTAAATAAATCGAAATTTCTCTTTTGCTGAAAATTGGCTATTCGGCGGTCATTTTCTACAAAATGGTGAAATTTGCGGGAACGGAAGTCTTGACATTTATTTTGACGTGGGCTATAATTGAATCAACTTTATTCATATTATATCTCAATATATTCTCGTCTTTTATCCCCGCAACCATGCGGTTTTTAATTTTTCCCGCCACATGCGTAGCCCACAAACAGGCCACAGTCTGTTTTTCTGAAAAGCGCAAAGTCATGGCAGTTGGCCGACGCCAAATGAACAAAAAAAATGGCCCGCCGGTAGGCCACAATAAGTTTTTTATGAAACATGAATATTTAGCCGTTTCAGCAAACGAATATCACGTTTTTAAATATTATGCAAGACTATTTTATCACGTTTTTGAATATTAGATCGCCCCATTTTGCAGATCCTGTATTCCAAGTAAAAAAAGAACTGCCGTTTTCACAGCAGTCCCGCTTACGGATTCCTCCGCAACTTGCATTCTGGTGCTTCGAGATGGGACTCGAACCCATAACCTCGTCCTTACCATGGACTTGCGCTACCGATTGCGCCACTGAAGCAAGAAATGGTGCCGATTATAGGACTCGAACCTACAACCTAATCATTACGAATGATTTGCTCTACCGATTGAGCTAAGTCGGCACAGGGGAATTTTCCCCCAAAGGAAATCTCCGTTTTATATTTTACCATAAATCGTATGGAAAAGCAAACCGAAATTTTTTTCTTTTGAAAAGTTTTTAAAACCCCTCTAAAAATACGGAACCGGGTTGATGGGTTTCGAATTGAAACGCAATTCATAGTACAAGTTGGGCTTTTTTTCGGCGGACAATCCCAGAACCCCTATGACGTCCCCCTGCTTCACCTGCTGGTTCAATTTCACGTGGAGGGAAATGAGGTTGCCGTAGACGCCGATGGTGTTGTAGCCGTAATTGATCATGACCACGCTCCCCAGACCCTGGAATTTATCGGCGTAGACCACTTTTCCGGACGCCGCCGCCGTCACTTTTTCACCCATTTTGGACGCGATTTCGATTCCGTTGCTTTCTACGGCCCCTCCCCGGGCTTCCCCGAAGAGCACCGCGTACCCGCCGGCCACCGGTTTCTTTAATTTCCCGAATTTGAGCGCCGCGTCTTTGATGGTCGCTACGCTCTCGTCCCTTGTGGTCCGGGCGTTGATGATTCCCGTGATTTCCCGGTTGATTCTCTCCTTTTCTTTTCTCAGGCGCGCGATTTCCGCCTGATGTCCTTTCTGTTCCCGGTTCAGTTCCTGGATCAGGGCGTTTTTCTCCTCTTTTTTCCCGTCCATTTCACTTTTGTTCCGGGCCAGTTTTCCCCGGAGATCTCCCAATTTTTTCCGTTCGCTCTCAATCTCCGTCTTGACCTTCTTGATATCAAACTGCACGCTCTGGATGTGCTCCATCCGAGCGATATCCCCGTAGAGAAGGCCCCGGAAGTTTTTCCGGATAAAGCTGTCGTCGGGGTTGTTGCCGCGATTTTTGATGTATTTGTCCCAGAGGATGATTTTCGCGCCGTATTCGCTTTTTTTTCTTTCGAGCTCCTTGGAGGTCATGCCGAGGGATTTTTCCCCGTAATCTATATTTTTGGAGACGATGGCGATTTCGTTTACAATGACCAACTGTTCTTTTTCGATGGTCTGCATCTCTTTTTCGATCTCGCGAATCTGACTTGTGACCGATTGCTTCTCGACGTCTATTTTCTCAATCCTCCCCTTTTTTTGCTCTATCTGGGCGTCGATGACTTTTACCTTGTTTTCCAGCTCCGACACGTTTCCGGAAAAAAGCGGGATCGTTCCCGCCGACCACAGCAAAAATAGAACAAGACTTTTTCTTGTGTTCACGTCTCATCTCCGACATAGCGTTTATAAGGCCAGAAGGGCAGGAGTATGATCAGAAGACAGATCCCCGCCGCCACAATGATCTGCGGAATCAAAAGTTCCTTCAGACTCAGGATTTTGTAAGTCTCATTGATCGAAGTTAGCAGTTCCCCGAAAAACAAATACAGGTTGAGAAAGGCCAGGGTCGCTATGACGGCGCATACCACCATGGGCAACACATTGATCCACTTGGCCCTTTTTCTTGCTCTGCGCTCGTCTTCAAAAATCGGGTATTTGTTCAGAAATTCCAGAGAAAACCCGTTATAGAAAATAAAGAGGGTCAAAATCACGAGAGGCAGAAAAAATACGCCGAAAAACATCACAATGTTCACTTTGTAAAACTTTGCCCTGTCTTCCCGGTATTGGATATTGATCAGATCCACATAGGTCTCTTTGACGTCCTCCATGTTCTCAAGCCGTTCCTGCAGATTCGCAAGATCTTTTTTGCTGCGCAGATAGATGATCATGGAATCGGAAAGAGAATTCTCGCTCTCGGGGAGCGCAATCCCCAATTGCGTCTGCAAATCTCTGAAAGACGCCGCCCGTGACACATAGCGCACGTTTTTTACGCCGGGAACCTCTAAAATACGCTTTTCCAGGGCCTCCTTCTCCGTTGCCGTCAAATTCGGCCGCAAATCCACGGAAAAAAAGTGGTTCTTTTCTATTTTTTGCGCGATGGCATAAAAATTGAGAACCGAGGCCACAATCACATTCAAAAAGAAAAAGACTATCAGAAAAGGAACGACCGTGCAACGCCCCAGCTCAATCCTCGGCCCGCTTTCCGCCGTCTGTTCCTCTTCCTCTTCCAAAACCACGGGTTTCGCCTTCCCCGCTTTCTTATTTCCAAACTGCAACAAATCAATTTCCATACGTTTCCGTCCCGCTTCGCATGTCTGATCCCTCTCTTTCTGCTCTGTTTTTCTTTTGTTCTCTCTTTCTTGTTTCTTCGCCTTTATTTTTTCTTTTTCTCCATTATATTCTTTTCGGGCCCTCTTTGTCAAGAAATATGCGCGCTTCCCTTGTTTTTTTTCCGGATTTCTCTTTTTTACTCCGCTTCCATGGTTTTTTCATATTCTCCCAAAAAGTCCCGGAGTTCCCCTTTATAGATGATTGCTTCGAGGGCTTTGTGATAGACGGCCTTTTTTTGCGACACGAGGTTGAATAAAAATTCCCGGCAGCTTTCTTTCATTCTCGTAAAATCAAACTGGATCAGATAGCCCGCATCCTTTTCCTCTATTTTCAAAATATCGAGACGGACCGCTTTCATTTTGATGGAGAGATAGGAAAAAAGCTCCTCCACTTCGGGCGGCGCCTTGCCGAAGCGGTCCTCGATTTCCGCTTTCATGTCCCGCAGGTCCTGTTCTTTTTCGAGCTCCACCATACGCTTGTAGATCACTATTTTTTCGTCTTTCTCGATATAATCGTCGGGAATATAGCCGTGATTCATAACCAGAATTTCCGGATTTTCGTTTTCTTCCCGGTATTCCCCTTTGAGCTTTGCCATTTCTTCTTTGAGCATTTTGATGTACATGTTGTAGCCGAAGGTCTCCAGGGCCCCGTGCTGTTTTTCCCCGAGGATTTCCCCCGCCCCCCGTATGCGCATATCCTCAAGGGATAGCTGGAAACCGCCGCCCATTTCCTTGAGATTCTGGATCGTCGCTTCTCTTTCCCTGGCGTTTTTGCTTTTGGAGTCGGAACTGATG
>JAISST010000005.1 GCA_031272945.1 Fusobacteriaceae bacterium | reverse complement strand
AGGTAAAGGGCATGGAAGTTATGGGCGCGACGCCTACGCCGATGCCTCTGGGCGAAGTGTACACGGCGCTGCAGCAGGGGACCATCGACGGGCTTGAAAATCCGCTGCCGGTACTCTATAACGGAAAATTCCACGAAGTGGCGAAATATTTGACGCTGGACGGCCACGTAAAGAATTTTACGACCCTTCTCTGCGGAACGGCTTTCTTCAATTCTCTGTCGGCCGAACAGCAAAAAGTGCTCGTAGAGACCTGTGAGGAAGCGGGAATTTACAACAACAAACTCCAGGAGAACCTGGCCGCCGAGACCATCGCCAAATTCAAGGCCGAAGGCGTAGAAGTCATTGAAGTGGACGTGCCGAAGTTCCAGGAAAAGGCCAAAGCTTTCTATGAACTGCCCGATTTCACATCCAAATGGTCCAAGGGATTGTACGAAACCACGAAAAAAGCAATGAAATGAATAGCGAAATAAGACGCAGCATAGCGCCGATACCGTCATGAAGGAGGGCGAGTTGGGAAAAAACACATTTGAAAAAATTCTGAATATAGATCTGATTATCGCGGGAATCGCCATGCTTGTGTTGATCTTCGTGACCTTCGCGGCGGTTATCCTTCGTTATTGCGTCAGAAAGCCCCTGATCTGGGGGGAGGAAGTGCAGCTCTTCTGTTTTGTCTGGGCGGCGCTTTTCGGCGCGGGGGCGGTCTTTCGGAACGGCGGCCATGTGGCCATCGACATCCTTGTGGATTTTTTTCCGCCCAAAGTACAAAAGACAGTGGAATCCGTCGTATACGTGATCGTCGTGGGCATCCTCGCTTTTCTGTTCTGGCAGTCCTTTCTGCTGGCGAAGCAGATGTACACCACAAACCGCGTCACAAACATCCTGCGGATACCTTATTGGATCGTCTACGGGGCTATGCCCGCCGGTTGCGTATTGATGATCATCAATCACGGTCTCGCCGTATATCGGAAATTCCGGGAGGTGAAATGATATGCCGGTTGTAGCCATAGCCGCCATTGTCATGGTCGTATTTCTTTTTATGAAATTTCCTGTTTTCGCCGCGGTTCTGGCCGGGTCTCTGACGTATTTCGCCCTGACGCCCGGCATCGCGACCCGGATATTTGCCCAGCGGGTTGTGACCGGCATGGAGTCCATTCCGCTTCTGGCCATTCCCTTTTTCGTCTGCGCCGGGGTCTTCATGAATTATTCCGGCGTCACAAAACGGGTCATGGATTTTTGCGAAGTGCTGATGGCCCGGGTGCCGGGGGGGCTCGCCCAGGTCAATGTGCTGCTTTCCACGCTGATGGGCGGCCTTTCGGGGTCCAACCTGGCCGACGCGGCCATGGAAGCGAAAATGCTGGTGCCGGAAATGGAACGGAAAGGCTTTTCCAAGGAATTTTCTTCGGTGGTGACGGCGGTTTCCGCCATGATTACCCCCTTGATTCCGCCGGGAATCGCCATGATTATCTACGGTTCCATCGCCAACGTATCGATTGGAAAGCTGTTTATCGCGGGAATCGGCCCGGGATTGCTGCTATGTATCGCCATGATGTTCCTTTGCGGGATAATCTCCACGAAACGGGGTTATACTTCGTCCACTAAGGAAGGCAAAGTTACGGCGCGGGAATTCTTGCGGGCCTTCGTGCATGCCATACCGCCGCTGTTGCTGCCGGTCATCATCATAGGCGGCATTCGTCTCGGCATCTTCACCCCGACGGAAGCGGGCGCCGTGGCCATCGTCTATTCCCTGGTCCTGGGCTTTGCCTACCGGGAAATGAAATTCAAGGACCTCCTGCAGGGCATGAAGGAAACGATCCTTACGACGTCTTCGATCATGATGATCGTGGGCGCCGCCTCATCCTTCGCCTGGATCCTGACTCGGGAACAGATTCCCCAGAAGGTTACGGAATTCATCATCGGTTCCATCTCCAATAAATATGTATTTTTGATGATCGTGAATTTCTTGCTGCTTTTCATCGGCATGTTTATCGAGGGAAACGCCGCCATGATCGTGCTGGTGCCGATCCTTGCGCCTGTGGCCCGGGCTTACGGCATCGACGACATCCAATTCGCCATGACCTTTATCTTCAATATGGCCATCGGTTGCGTGACGCCACCCATGGGGACGCTGATCTTTGTCACCTGCGGAATCACCGGCTGCAAGATCAAGGATTTTATCAGGGAGAGCATCCCCTTTTATTTCCTTTTGTTCGGCTGTCTGCTGCTTCTGACCTTTGTACCGCTTTTTTCCACGGGAATCGTCAATCTGTTCTACTAAAAAAAGATTGACTTTTGTCCGGTTTGGGAATATGATGGGAGTGGTGAAAAAGTGAAGAAGAATATTGTATACACAGGCGTCAAGGAAAAAATTATCAGCGGCGAGTACCCGCCGGGCAGCCAGATCAGCGAAAAGGAGATTATCACGGATTTTCACGTGAGCAGAACCCCGATTCGGGAAGCGCTGAACCTGCTGGAGCAGGAAGGTTGGATCAACCCCGTCCCCCGGAAAGGTTACGAGGTCACGAATATTACTTTTGAGGAAATCAAGGACCTTTTTCAGATCCGCTATGAACTGGAACCGGTTTTTCTGACCATCGCCTTCCATTTTTTCGAGAAAGAAAATCTGGAGGAGCTGAAAGGAAGGATCGCGGAACTCATCGACGCGGAAGACTGCCATGCGTTGCGGGAAGTGGACACGGAATTTCATTTGTATCTGATCAAGGCGACCTGCAACAAATTCGCGACCAGAATCATGGAGTCCATCAATGACCACATCAACCGGACCAGGTTTCTGACGTTCCGGGATCATGAGGAAACATTGAATTCCGGAAAAGAGCATATCAAGATCATCGACGCGATCCTTGAGGGAGACCTGGAGAAGGCGCTTGCGACGTTGCGGGCCCACATTGACAGAAGCCAGCTTTATTTTATCCGGCATTTTAATTTCAAGCGATAAAGAAATCACGAAATATACCCCTGTTGCCATGTTACAACGGGGGTATTTTTTTTGTGGAAATCAAAGAAAAATATTGTTTATTTACAATATTTGTGATAAAATTGTGAGGTAGTACCAGATGATACGAAACCGGTATCATGTTTTTTCAGTTTTGGTTTCAAACTTTAATATATGGAGGAGAGTACATATGAGTTTTTTCGGTTTCAAAGGAGGAGTTCATCCGCATGATCACAAAGCTCAGACCAAAGATGAACTGACAGTACTTCTCACTGCGCCAAAAATGGTATACATCCCCTTGGTACAATCCAATCCGGCAATTCCGGTAAAACCCCTGGTAAAAATCGGGGATAAAGTACTAAAAGGCCAGAAAATAGGCGATGCGGAGGGGATGATGACCGTACCTGTCCATTCTTCCGTGAGCGGGACAGTGAAGAAGATTGAAGATCGTCCCTATCCCGTCATGGGAGCGGTAGTTCCCACGGTGTGCATAGAAAACGACGGCGGGGAGACCTGGGCGGAGCTGCAGAAAGTGGAGGACTGGGAAAAGTCCAGCAAGGAAGAGCTGCTGGCCGTGATCCGGGAAAAGGGCATCGTCGGAATCGGCGGCGCAACGTTTCCAACCCACGTCAAGTTGAACCCTCCCAAGGACGTCACCATTGACACCCTGCTGTTAAACGGGGCGGAATGTGAGCCTTACCTCAATGCGGACAACCGGCTGATGCTGGATGATCCCGCTTCAATCATTGAGGGGACGAAGATCATCAAAAAGATTTTAGGCGTGGATAAAGCCATTATCGGCATTGAAGACAACAAGCCCGAAGCCATTGCCAGCATGCAAAAAGCGGCCGAGGGGACGGGGATCGAGATTCAGCCCCTGAAGACCAGATACCCGCAAGGCGGCGAAAAACAATTGATCAAATCCATCCTGAACCGTCAGGTGCCTTCGGGAAAGCTTCCTTCAGCCGTAGGCGTCGTCGTACAGAATACGGGAACGGCCGCCGCCATATACCAGGCTGTGGTCAATGGTATCCCGCTGATTGAGCGGGTTGTGACCGTAGCTGGCAAGGCTGTGAAATCGCCGAAAAACGTCAGGGTATTGGTAGGGACTCTGTTTTCGGAACTGCTTGATTTCTGCGAAGTGGATAGAGAAAAGATGTATAAATTGGTACTGGGCGGACCGATGATGGGTTTGGCGCAATATTCCGAAGAGGTTCCGGTCATCAAGGGAACTTCGGGTCTGCTTGCCCTCACAAAGGACGAGACCAACGCCTATGAAACGAAGCCCTGTATTTCCTGCGGCAAATGTATCGAAGCATGTCCCATGGGTTTGCAGCCTCTGCGCTTTGTACAGCTGACATTGAAAGCTCAATACAAAGAACTGGGACCGGCCAACCTGCTGGATTGTATCGAGTGCGGATCCTGCGCTTACGCTTGTCCGGCCAACCGGCCCCTTGTGGAGTCCATCAAGTTGGGAAAGACGAAATTACGCGAACTCATGGCGAAGAAATAGGAGGGTGAAATTAATTGGCGAATTTATTAAACATGGGGCCTTCGCCCCATATAAGAACATCTGAAACGGTGGAAACGGTGATGTACGATGTCGTGATCGCACTGCTTCCCGCGTTATTTGCGGCGGTTTATGTATTCGGATTCCGCGCGCTTCTGCTTACGGTGATTTCCGTTGCGGCCTGTATGGCCACGGAATATGCCTGCGCCCTGCTTATGAAGGACAAACCTTCCGTTTGGGACGGCAGCGCCATTATTACCGGTATGTTGCTGGCCTTTGTACTGCCGGTCACGATTTCCATTCCGACAGTCATCGCGGGCGCCGTAGTGGCTATCGGACTCGGTAAAATGGTCTTCGGCGGACTCGGCAGCAATATATTCAACCCCGCGCTTATCGGGCGGGCTTTCATCCAGGCTTCCTGGGCGGCGGCCATTACCGATTTCAGCGGCATCAGCCGCGCCGCGGGGACCTTCCGCTACGACGTGATGATGGCGGACGGCGTGGCGGGCCCCACAATCCTGACCGCGATGAAATCGGGGGCTTCGCTCAATTCGGCCATTATCAAGGCAGGCAACCCCTATTTGCAGGCATTTTTGGGAAAGATGGGCGGCTGTATCGGCGAAGTTTCCGTTTTGGCGATCCTTGTCGGCGGCCTTTACCTGATTTACAAAAAGCAGATTGATTGGAAGATTCCGGTCCTGACCATCGGAACGGTATTTGTATTGACCTGGCTCATGGGCGCGAATCCTGTGCTGCACATCCTGTCGGGCGGTCTTTTCCTCGGCGCCTTCTTTATGGCGACGGATATGGTCACAAGACCGGTTACCAATCTCGGAAGAATTATTTATTCGGTGCTTTTAGGGGCGTTGATCGCCTTGATCCGGATCAAGGGCGGCTATCCCGAGGGGACGGCCTATGCCATCCTTATTATGAACGGACTGACGCCGATGATTGAAAAATATACCGGACCGAAGAAATTTGGGGAGGTGAAGGCAAGTGGAAAATAAGTTTGTACGCTATGGCGTTGTACTTTTGATTATCGCTGCGGCTTGCGCCGGATCCCTCGCCGTCGTCAACAAATTCACGAAAGAAGTGATCGCCCAAAACGACCTCATAGTCCAGAACGAAGCGCGGCAAAAGGCTATGCTGAACGCGACGGGATTCAAACCCGACGAGACGAAAAAAGTCTCCGATGGCGAAGGAACATTGGAATTCATTCCCGCCTATACCGGAGATCAGCTGATCGGTTACGTGACCACGGTTACGGCAAAAGGCTACGGCGGCGATATCGTCTATATGTTGGGCGTATCCCTCGACGGAAAAGTGACGGGTCTGTCCGTCGTATCCAATTCCGAGACGCCGGGTCTGGGCGCGAGAGTGACGGAAGGCCCCTGGCAGGATCACTGGAAAGGGGTAGACGTCGGGTATCAGTTTAAAAAATCGGTGGACGCTTTCGCGGGGGCGACTATTTCCCCCACAGCCGTTTATAACGGCATCATCAGGGCGTTGACGCTTTTCAATAAAGAGGTGAAATAATATGGCTGAAATGGATGCTGTAATCACAAAAAAAACAAGTCCCATCCGGCATTTGCTGAACGGGATCATTGTCGGGAACCCGACGTTTGTACTCGTACTGGGAATCTGCCCGACGCTTGCCGTGACAAACGCGGCCATCAACGGCTTTTCTATGGGCCTGGCCGTTATTTTCGTGCTGATGTTCTCCAATATGTTCATTTCCATGTTCCGGAAGTTTATCCCGGATCAGATCCGGATTCCGGCGTTTATCATGATAATCGCTTCCCTCGTGACCATCGTGGATCTTGTGATGAAGGCGTATTTTCCGCCCATTTACAAGGCCCTCGGGATCTTCATTCCCCTGATCGTGGTAAATTGTATTATTCTGGCCCGGGCCGAGGGTTTTGCCTACACGAATACGGTCCTTGACTCCATCTGCGACGGCATCGGCACCGGCATAGGTTTTACCCTGGCCGTGACGATCATGGGCGCCTTCCGGGAACTCTTGGGAAACGGCACCGTGTTCGGCCTCGGAAAAGAGATTATCCAGAGTTTCTACAATCCCGCCCTCGTAATGGTCATGGCGCCCGGCGGATTTCTGACTTTCGGGCTGGCGCTGGCCATCAAGGCCTGGCTTGACTCAAAGAACAAGGAGGGAGAATAAACATGAGTAATATGAGTATATTCGGGATTATTGTAACGGCGATGATCGTACAGAATATCATTTTCGCCAAGTTCATCGGCTGCTGCCCTTTCTTCGGCGTATCCAAGACGCTTGACTCCGCCATCGGAATGTCCCTTGCGGTTATCTTTGTAATCGTCATGTCTTCGGCCCTCACGTGGCTCGGCTATTACTATCTGCTTGTTCCTTTCCACATCGAGTACTTGCGGACCATTCTTTTCATCCTGGTAATCGCGGGTTTCGTGCAGTTTGTGGAAATGGCCATCGCGAAATTCTCTCCGGGTCTCTATAAAGCCCTCGGGATCTTCCTGCCCCTGATCACCACAAATTGCGCGGTATTGGCGGCTACGATCATCAATATTGACGAAAACCTGAGTTTCATCAAGTCCCTGGTCAACGGCTTTGCCATAGCGACAGGCTTCGGGATCGCGATCCTGATCCTCGCCGGTATTCGGGAGAAACTGGAGTTTTCACCGATCCCCAAGCATTTTTTGGGCCTGCCGATTTCTTTCATGTGCGCGACCTGTCTGGCTCTGGCGTTTATGGGATTCAGCGGAATGCAAATTTAACTTTTGGAGGGAAGGAATATGAATGAAATATTATCTCCCGTATTCATCCTCGGTGGATCGGGATTATTCATAGGCGTGTTTCTGGCCTATGCCGCGAGAAAATTTGAAGTTCAGAAAGACCCCAGAATCGACCAGATCGTAGGGGTATTGCCGGGCGCCAATTGCGGAAGCTGCGGCTTCCCCGGCTGCTCCGGATACGCGACGGCCATTGTGGAATCGGGCGCGCCGCTCAATTCCTGTACGCCCGGAGGCGCTGCGGCAGCCGGGAAGATCGGAGAGATCATGGGCGCCGCCGTCGATGTGTCGGGGCCGAAAAAAACGGCCCGGGTACTCTGCCAGGGGCATAAAGTAGAGAAAAAGTATGATTTTACAGGAACGATCAACACCTGCGCCGATGTGGCTCAGTATGCCGGAGGGGATAAAACCTGCCGCTTTGCCTGCCTGGGATACGGGGACTGCGCGGCCGTATGTCCCGCCGACGCCATCCATGTGGTAGACGGCGTCGCTTTTGTAGACGAGACGAAATGCATCTCCTGCGGGCTTTGTGTGAAAGCCTGTCCCAAGGCCGTGATTGCCCTGACTCCCGCCGATAAAAAAGTGACGGTGACTTGCTCGTCCAAAGATCCGGGCGCCGTAGCCAGGAAAGCCTGCCCCACAGCCTGTATCGGCTGCGGCATCTGCGCGAAAATTTGCCCGAAACAGGCCATTACCGTCGAGAACAATCTTGCGAAGATTGATCCTGAAAAATGTGTGAACTGCGGCATGTGCGTCAACGGAAAACCGGCGGTGGGAGAGAATCCCGCCCTCAAAGGATGTCCGACGGGCGCCATCGTCAATAATTTCAAAAGACCGGTCAAACCTGCGGCCGCAGCGCCCCAGAGCGCAGCCGCGCCTACAGCGTAACGGTCGGAAATGATTGAATTTCAAAGGGGTAAGGCTTGCCTTACCCCTTACACATCTCTATCGTTTAATTAGCATTTGTTTCAACACAAAGACTGGAGGAATATCTGATGGACAAACCCTACGATATTGTAATCATCGGCTCGGGTCCCGCCGGAATGGCGGCCGCCATTTACGCCCAACGGGCGCTCATGAAAGCCGTTGTGATCGAAAAAACCGGCGTCAGTGGAGGGCAGATCATCAATTCCCTCGAAATGGACAATTATCCCGGATTGCCGGGAATATCGGGATTCCAATGGGGGACGGCGGTTCGGGAGCACGCGGAAAAAACGGGCGCTCGCTTTGTGACCGACGAAGTGTCGGAAATTATCGACAAAGGCCCTCTGAAAGAAGTTGTCGGAAAAAAAGACCGCTATATGACCAGGACCGTTTTGGTCGCGACAGGGGCTGTTCCGCGTACCTTGGGGGTCCCCGGCGAAAAGGAACTGACGGGGAAAGGGGTCTCCTACTGCGCCACTTGCGACGGGGCTTTTTTCAGAAACCAGACGGTTGT
>JAISST010000133.1 GCA_031272945.1 Fusobacteriaceae bacterium | reverse complement strand
ATTATGTATTGAACGGGATGAAAGTTTTTAATACAAACGGACCTCTGGCCAACAATTATATTATATTCGCTCTTACGACAGAGGGGGTGGGTTCCAAAGGTTTATCCGCATTTTTCGTAGAACGGGACAAAACTCCTGGATTTACTGTTGGAAAAGAAGAGAATAAAATGGGGATTCGCTGTGCTCGCGTATCGGACTTGATTTTTGAAAACGCGAAAGTTCCCGCTGAAAATCTTTTGGGATTGCAGGAAAATACCGGATTCAAAATCGCGATGAAAGCGCTGGATGGCGGAAGAATCGGCGTCGCAGCCCAAGCATTGGGTATTGCGGAAGGAGCTTTTGAAAAAACGGTGGAATATCTAAAAGTCCGGCAGCAATTTGGAAAGCCTCTCTTCAAAAATCAATATATTGCATTTAAAATGGCGGAACTCTCCATTGAAATCGAGCAAGCAAAATATCTGGTTTATAAAGCCGCTTTGGACAAAGCGACCCACAAGCCTTATGGAGATGCGGCTGCGAGAGCCAAATTTGCTGCCTCCAACTGTGCAATGCATGTGGCAACCGAAGCTGTGCAATTCCTTGGTGGAAACGGTTATATGAAAGACTATCACGTGGAAAGAATGATGCGGGACGCCAAGATCACCCAGATCTACGAAGGTACAAACGAGATGCAGAAATTAATCGTCAGCGGACCGATTTTCAGATAAGGAAAACTCGGACAAACCATTGGGAAAAAATCGCAGAAGGAGGAAACTATGGATTTTAAATTTACCGAGGCGCAGTTGGCCCTGCAAAGCGTTGCAAGAGAATTTGCGGAAAAAGAAGTGCAACCGCTGGCGGACATTATAGACAAGGAGCATCGTTACCCTGCCGAAACGTTTGCAAAAATGGCGGAGATCGGATTCAATGGGATCTGTACGCCTGTAGAATATGGCGGATCGGGCGGAAATGATATTGACAAAGTTATTATAATAGAAGAAATAGCCAAAAAATGTGCCTCAACGGCGGCAATTCTCTCCGTACATACAATCTTTGCCGCGGGCATATTAAAATTCGGCACCGAAGCGCAAAAGAAAAAATATCTCCCGCTGATGGCCGGCGGCGGATGGTTGGGCGCGTTTGCGCTGACAGAACCAAATGCGGGTTCTGATGCGGCCGCCGCCAGAACGAGCGCAATCTATGATGAAAAGACCGGAGAATATGTTCTGAACGGCACAAAATGTTTCATATCCGGCGGCGGAAAAGCAAACGCGTTGATCGTATTCGCCTTGACGGATCCTTCCAAAGGGATCAAAAGCCTCACGGGATTTATCGTGGAAAAAGGCATGCCGGGTTTCAGTATAGGGAAAATCGAAAATAAAATGGGTTTGCATGGATCCGAAACCGTGGAACTGATCTTTGACAATTGCCGCGTCCCGAAAGAAAATATGCTGGGAAAGGAAGGAAAAGGATTCTCATACGCCATGATGCTTCTTGACGGCGCGAGAATCGGTATCGCGGCGCAAGGATTGGGCATTGCCGAAGGCGCGCTTGACGAGAGTATAAAATATATGCATGAAAGAGTGCAATTCGGTAAACCTATTGCAGCATTGCAGGGGATCCAGTGGTATATCGCCGATATGGTCACGAAAATTCAGGCGGCCAAGTGGCTCGTATTCTATGCTGCTTATTTGAAATCCGCCGGGGAGAATTTCGGGACGATTGCCGCAATGGCCAAATACAATTCTTCGATTTGCGCGCGGGAAGTGGCAAATCTGGGGTTGCAAATACACGGCGGATATGGATATATGAACGATTATCCCATGGAGAGAATCTATCGGGATGCAAAGATAACGGAAATCTACGAAGGGACTTCGGAAATACATAAACTCGTTATTTCCAGAGCGGTCTTGGGATAAGGGGGATAGATAAATGAATATTATCGTGTGTATAAAACAAGTACCCAACACCAATGAAGTGAAAATCAATCAAGAGACGGGAACTTTAATCCGGGACGGCGTGCCCAGCATTATCAACCCGGATGATAAGAATGCCATAGAAGCTGCCTTACAGTTGCGGGAAATCAATGGCGGAAAGGTCACGGTTATCAGCATGGGGCCGCCCCAGGCAAAAGAGGCCCTCAAGGAAGCTTACGCAATGGGCGCGGATGAAGTCTATCTTGTCTCTGATAAAGCATTCGGCGGATCCGATACCTGGGCAACAGCAACAGTTCTTGCCGCAGTCATCAAAAAAATCGGAAATTATGATATCATTTTTTGCGGCAGACAGGCAATCGATGGAGATACAGCCCAAGTAGGTCCGGAAATAGCGGAATTTCTGGATATTCCTCAAGTGACTTACGCCAAATATATTGAAGACAAAGGTAAGAACTTTGTCATCACAAGAAAAACAGAAGGCGCCGATTATATTATCGAAACTTCTAAACCGGTATTAATTACGGCAATTCAGGATCTGAACAAGCCCCGGTACCCACAAGTCAAACGAATTTTTGAAGTATATGCATCCAATGATATTGTGAAAACATGGACTTCTGAGGATATTCCTGTGGATTTGACCCAGATCGGTTTGAAAGGCTCGCCTACCAACGTCTACAGTTCATTCGTGCCTACAAAGGAAAAGCACAGTGAAATAATAGACGGGACCGATAAGAACGAGAAAGCGGAAAAGCTGCTGGATAAACTGAAAGCGGCCGGCGTGATATAAGGGGGGATAACAATGAGCAGAGCAAAAGTGAATCGAGATATAAATTTGAAGGACTACAATGATGTCTGGGTCATCGGAGAACAGAGAGAAGGCGTTATCAGCCCCATTACGATAGAACTTCTGGGTGAGGGAAAGAAACTTGCAACGGAACTCGGTAAAAAATTGCTCGTCGTAATACCGGGATACAGGATCGATGAAAAAGTGAAAGAGTTGTTGCATTACGGCGTAGACAAAGTAATATACGTAAAAGACGAACTGCTGGACAAGTTTTCGACTGAAGGGTATGCAAATTCCATCGCCAAAGTAATTCTCGAAAAGAAACCCGAGATTGTATTGTTTGGGGCTACCTCTCTGGGTAGAGATGTAGCGCCCAGAGTTGCCGCCAGAATTGGCACAGGGCTGACTGCGGATTGTACAAAACTGGCTATTGATCCCGAAGATAAAAAATTCTTACAGACAAGACCAGCGTTTGGCGGAAATCTGATGGCCACCATCATTTGTCCCAAAAATAGACCACAGATGGCAACCGTACGACCTGGCGTTATGGAAAAAGCAAAATATGAGGAAAAAGCAAGCGGTGAAGTGGAAATCTATCAGCCAAAGCTGACAGCGGATGAAATCCGGGCCAAACTCATCAATACAAAGAAAGCGGACAAAAAAATAGTGAACTTGACAGGCGCGAAAATTATCGTGTCCGGAGGACGCGGCTTGAAAAAGCCGGAGAATTTCAAACTGCTTGAAGATTTGGCCGAGGCCTTGGGCGGAGAAATCGGATCTTCCAGAGCTGCTGTGGATTCCGGCTGGATTGATCAGTCACACCAAGTAGGACAGACCGGGACGACGGTTCGGCCCAACGTATACATCGCGTGTGGTATTTCTGGCGCTATTCAGCATTTGGCCGGAATGAGCGAAGCAAAATACATTGTGGCCATCAACAAAGATCCGGGAGCGCCGATCTTCAAAGTGTGTGATTACGGCATAGTCGGAGATCTGAACGAAATTGTCCCTGCAATAACTGAAGCAGTCAAGAAGCGAAAATAATAAGACGATTCCTGCGATTTCTCCTCGCATGGGGAGAAATCGCCAGAATCAAAATGAAAGAAACATAATCTTGGAAAATACACAAATGTGATTGTATTTTATTACTTTATAGGAGGGAACTATGTCTACAGGATTTTTAGCACTTATTGCCCTACTTCCAATTTTAACAGCCCTCGTATTGATGGTTGGTCTCCATATGGCCGCAATCAAGGCGATGCCCATCGCATGGTTCGTATGCGCGATTGCTGCGTTTTTGGTGTGGAAATTGCCGGTTAAATACATTGCAGCCTTAAGCCTTCAAGGGGTTTCCAACGCAATCGGCGCGCTTGCCATTGTCTTTGGAGCGCTTTTGATTTTAAATACGCTGCAGGCTTCCGGCGGAATGGAGACAATACAGTATGGAATGGGACAAATCAGCAAAGATATGCGCGTACAAGCCATTATCATAGGATTCAGCTACGGAGCGTTTATTGAAGGTTCTGCGGGTTGGGGAACCCCGGCTGCTCTGGGGGCGCCGCTTCTCTTGTCATTGGGTTTTCCGCCCATTGCTGCGGCAGTCCTTTGCCTGGCCTTTAATTCATTCCCGGTAACATTTGGAGCCGTCGGTCTTCCGGTTATCGTAGGATTTGGTTCTTCTATCGGTAATGCTATGGATTCTGCCGTTGCGATTGGCGCGTATCCGGATAGATGGCATTTCCTGAAAGCAGTAGGAGAAACGGCTACTCTGATGCATGGCGCTATGATATTTATTTTACCTGTTTTTATGTTGGGTTTCATCACCCGGTTCTTCGGACCGAAACGGAAATGGTCGGACGGGTTTGGAGCATGGAAATTTTGTTTGTTTGCGTCGCTGTCATTTTATGTTCCGTATTTCATTCTCGCGTGGACTGTCGGTCCGGAATTGCCTTCAGTTTTAGGCGGTTTGATTGGATTGGGTATCGTGGTTTACGGCGCTCGAAAAGGTTTCTGCCTGCCGAAAGGAGAACCTTGGACATTCGGAGATGATACGAAATGGGATAAAGCTTGGACGGGAACAATCGCCTTTGACAGTTCCCTCGATCCGAAGCCAAAAATGAGTCAGGCCAGAGCATGGTCTCCCTACGTGATCATCGGAATCATATTGATTATAACAAGGCTTGACGCATTGCCATTTAAAGTTCCTTTCAACAAATATGGACAGATTATCTTGAGGAATATTCTGGGATTTCCGGGCGTTAATGATACCACGATCCAGTTTTTGTATAATCCTGGCATGATTGCTTTTACGGTATCTGCGATTATCACGATATTTACGCACAAGATTCCGAAAGAAAAAGTGCCAAAAATCTGGATAGGAACCATTGTGCAGATGAAGGCTACGGCTATAGCGCTTTTTGCAGCGATTGCCATGGTAAAAATTTTCCAGGGTTCCGGGAATTTTGTAAACAAAGATTTGATTGCGATACTGGGCGCGCAGGGCGTAAATACATCTATCGTTTCCATGCCGCGCGCTATGGCGGAAACAGTAGCGGCCGCAATCGGCTCCGTTTGGCCGGCTTTTGCCTTTTATGTGGGAGGATTGGGTGCTTTTATTACAGGATCTAATACCTCTTCCGATATGTTGTTTGGTCAATTCCAATGGGATGTAGCCACATTGATGAAGCTTCCCCAAGTGACAATACTTGCCGCGCAGGCGGCCGGCGGAGCGGGCGGCAATATGATTTGTGTACATAATGTCGTGGCAGCGTGTACGGTCGTAGGACTTTTAGGACGAGAAGGGGATGTTATCAAAAAGACGGTTGTACCCTTTATCCTTTATGGAATTGTTGTGGGAATTGCTTGTACACTGGTAGTAGCATCAGGACTGCGCGCCTATATTCCCGTATAACAAATAAGGCCATCACGAATTCTCTTTCTATAACTGTTAATACTCCCGGAAATCTGTATTACCGACCCGGGAGTATTAATTTCCAATATAAATAAGACCGACTCAAATATCATCAAGATACAACCAATATAAGAAAAACCCCAGACCCGAGCCCTAACCCGCAAGTGTAGGGGCGAATGAATATTCGCCCGGTCCCAAATCTTGCATTTTTTACCCGATCCCTAACCCGCAAGTGTAGGGGCGAATGAATAATTAAAGAAAAAACTAAACCTCCAACTCCTTCAAAATCTTCACCCCGCCGGAGGTCCCGATCCGGTCGGCCCCTGCCTCGATCATGGCCAGGGCATCCTGCGCACTCCGTATTCCCCCGGAAGCTTTGATTTTCATTTTGTCCCCAACGATTCTCTTGATAAGCCTTATATCCGCAATTGTCGCGCCGCCTGTGGAAAATCCCGTGGAGGTCTTGACGAAATCGGCGCCTGTTGTGAGCAGGACTTGGCACACTTTTTCTTTTTCCTCCTCGGTCAGAAGGCAGGTCTCAATGATGACCTTCACAATGATTCCGGCGTCTTTTTCTTTCACTTTTCGCACAACGGCGGACACGTCTTCCGCAAAAGCTTCGTAATTTCCCGCTTTGACCAAGCCCACATGGATGACCATATCCACTTCCCGGGCCCCCCGGGAAACAGCCAGTTCCGCTTCAAACACTTTGGTTTCGGTACTGTTGGCGCCTAAAGGAAAACCGATCACGGTGCAGACTTTGACGCCGGTTCCGGCCAACTCGCCACTTGCGAGGGCCACGTGGCACGGATGAATGCACACCGAAGCAAATTCGTTTTCTTTGGCTTCCTCGCACAATTTTATAATATCATTTTCCGTCGCTTCGGGCTTCAAAATCGTGTGATCAATGCACAAAGCCATTTCCTTTTTTGTCATGAAATGATCCCTCCAAAAAATTGAATTGATTATTCGGGTTTACTTGAATTCAGCCAACCATGAAAGAGGCGCGGCCCGGAGACCGCGCCGCACTCTGAAAAGCGCGCCGTCACTTGATAATCAAGTCTCGCCCCTTGGTGTCTGAATTGAGACATACGGCAATAATGAGAATGATGCCGATTACTATATTCTTCCAGAGGGGATTGACCCCCATCATGTTGAGCCCCGAAGTGACGCCGGTAATGGTAATTACCCCGATCATCGTCCGAAGGACGCTGCCGCGGCCTCCGGCCATGGACGTCCCGCCTAAAGCCACCGAGGCAATGGCGGTCAGGGTCAGGCTGTCGCCTACGGTAGGGACCGCCGATTTCAATTTGTAGGCATAGAGGGCCCCCGCCAGGGTGCTCATGATGCCGCAGGCAATGAAGGCCGAGATCTGGGCGCTGTTGGTATGGACGCCCGCCAGCCTTGCGGATCGTACGTTGGCGCCTACGGCAAAGATGGATTTTCCGTACACCGTATATTGCTGAAAAATATAGAGCACAAATACCCCGGCGATGGCTATGAGAAACAATACGGGGATTCCCGCCGCCTTGGACGAGGCCCAGCGGGCCAGCGCCCTTTTGTTCATCGGTATGATGACAGACCCGTCGGGACAGAGATTCAGCGCCACATAGGACCAGAAGTTCGTCGTGCACAGCGTCACGATAAAGGAGGGCAGTTTCAATTTCGTCACGATGAGTCCGTTGATTGCTCCCATCACAACGCCTACGAGAATCATCAGAGGGATGATGGCGTTGCCGATCTTTGCCACGTAAATGCCGGTAATGGCGCACGTACATGAAACCATGGCCCCGGCGCCCAAGTCTATGCCGCCGGTATAGATCACGAAGGAAAGCCCGCCCGCCATAAGCAGCAGCGGCGCCGCTTCCCCCATCATGTTTTGCAGGCTGTAGGCGCCCGTAAAATTGGGAATCATTATGCTGAATACGCCAAAGACCAGTACGACGCTCACGAGGCACATGTATTTGGAGTAATCGGCCAAACTGAAGCTTTTTTTGTTTTTCTCCATAAATCCTACGCCTCCTACATCATTTTCCGGACAATGTCCAGCTGGGACGGCTTGTTTCCCGCGGGACAGTCGAAGCTGCCCTGGATCAATCCGTCTTTCAAAACAATGATCCGGCTCGAAAGACCGATACATTCGTCGAGGGTATCGCCGATCAGGATAATCGAATTTCCCGCGGCGGTCATTTGGCGGATCAGATTGTAAATTTCCTCTTTGGACCCGACATCCACGCCCCGGGTAGGGTGGTTCAAAATCAGGATGCCGCAGCCGCTTTGGAGGGCTCTTGCAAAAATGACCTTCTGGGCGTTTCCGCCCGACAGCTGGTTTATCCGCTCATGAATCGAAAAACACTTGATTCCGGCTTTTTTCACCCAGTTTGTCGCGATTTTTCCCGTGGTCCTTGCGGACAAAAATCCTCTTTTGGCCAATTTATCCATATGGGAAATGATGATGTTGTCCACGATGGACATGAGGCCGATGACCCCTTCATCCCTTCTCTCCTTGGGCACCGAAAGTATCCCTTTTTTCCTGGCGGCGTAGGGATTCTTGAATTCGCAGATTTCGCCGAGTACTTTGACGCTTCCCGCCGTATAGGCCGCGTCTCCCACAAGCACCGCGCAGATGTCTTCCTTGCCGGATCCCTCCACGCCGCAAAGTCCGAGGATCTCTCCTTTTCTCAGACGGAAGCTCACATGATTGAAAGCCCCGAACAGGCTCAGATCCTCCACTTCGAGGATCACCTCGTCCGAGGGGACCGTCTGCTTGTTTTCCACATAGAATTCGCCGGTTGTGGACCGTCCCACCATTTTTTCATAGAGGATGTTCATGGTCGCCGATTTTGTATCCATGACGGCCGTTTCGACGCCGTCCTTGAATACGTAGATCCGGTCCGTGATTTCCAACACCTCGTCGAGGCGATGGGAAATAAAGACCACGGCGTTTCCCTGAGCCTTCATTTTGCGGATCTGTGTGAAGAGTTTCCGGATCTCGTCGTCAGAAAGGACGGTGGTGGGCTCATCCAGCAGGATCACGGCCCTTCCGTCGGCCGCTTCCGTAACGATATCCAGCACCTTGGCGATTTCCACCATTTGCCGCGCAGCAAAATCAATATCCACGACCCGTTTTTCGGGGTTCAAGTCCACATCTATTCTTTTTAACGCCTCCGCGGCGTCTTGATTCATTTTTTTCCAGTTCACAAAGCCGAAGCGGGAATATTTCCGCTCCCTGCCGAGATAGATATTTTGCGCGATGGTCAGGTTTCCCACAAGGGACTGTTCCTGAAACACCATGCCGACGCCCTGATGGTTGGCGTCAAGGATGGAATTTGCCGTGTAGGCTTTTCCCGCCAGATACATTTCCCCCATGGACGGCTTTTCGACGCCGCTGATCAGTTTCATCAGCGTGGATTTTCCCGCGCCGTTTTCTCCGATGAGTCCGATGACCTCGCCGCCGTGTATTTTCATGTCGATATCCCGGAGTACCGTATTGGGACCATAGGCCTTTCCTACGCCCTTTGTTTCAAATAATAACGCGCCCATCCGTCCCCTCCTATTTGGCCACGGCCTTACGGTTCCGGTTGATCGTAAGGGCCACGGCGATAATGATGATGACCCCCTGGATCACCTTTTTCACATAGGGGTCCACGCCCATGAGCGTCAGCCAGTTGGCGAGCTCCGTATAGATCAATACGCCCACAAAGGCAGAAAGGGATCCGCCTTTTCCGCCGGAGAGCGACCCTCCCCCGATGACGATGGCCGTCACCACCGGAAACATCTGGTTGGTCCCGAGGCTGGCCTGGCCCAGTTTCAGCCGGACGCACTGCAAAACTCCGGCGAGACCCGCGGTACATCCGCTCAGGGCGAATACCTTGATTTTGGTCAGTCCGATGTTGATCCCCGTGGAAGCCGCCGCGCTTTCGTTGTCGCCGATGGCGTAGACGGCCCTTCCGAAGGCCGTGTAGTTTAAGATCACGGCGCCCAGGGCAAAGATGACAAAGGCGATGATGGTGATATACGGGATCCCGAACAACTTTCCCAGGGAAAGCGCCACAAACAATTGGTCTTTCACCTGGATCGGACTCCCCTGATAGACAAGGACCGCGGCGCCGGTCATGATGCTGCCGATGGCGTAGGTCACGATAAAAGAAGCGATTCTGGCCTTTACGTGAATCATTCCCGTGATGACGCCGATGACGACGCTGATCGAGACGACGATCGCAATGCCTGAAACGCCGAAATGATTGTTGTTGGTATTGTTTATCACAAGATAGGCCACGAAGGATCCCGCAAAGCCCATGACGCCTTCGATGGAAAGATCAATGCTGCCCAGCAGCAGCACATAGGAGAGCCCCACTGAAATTACCAGCGGGATGGACATTTGATACATGATGTTGACGACGTTTCCCCAGGTAAAAAAATCTTTCTGGGACAGGGCCCCGATGACCGTCATGATGACCAGCAAAATCAGCGGCGCGTAGCGCCGGATTTTGTCTTTTTTCGCGTCGTCCTTGACCTTTTGGATGAATTGCTGGCCTACGGTCAAGGCGGCAAGGGCTTCTTTTCTTGAATTTTTCATAGATTAACCCCATTTATTAGGATATTGATCAAACTATATATTTGGATTTGGGAATCTCCTGTCCTGCGCGGCCCTACGGGCCGCGCAGGACTAAGGAGAGATTCGGAAAATAAATCTTATTCCTGGAATTTGTCGATACAGAACTTGAGATTCGTATAGTCGTAACCGGGGTTCTTTGTCTTGATGAACTTGTTGATAATGTCGTCGGCGTTGTCTTTCGTCACAAAGGTGGTTTTGCTGATGATCAGGCGTTCTTTGTCGGGAATGGATTTGGGATCCAGTTTGCCCAATGCCGCCTGAATCGCATAGGCCGCGCCGTAACCGGCGATCATGTAGCCGTCGTTGGCGATGGTTACCACCAAATCTCCGTCTTTCACGGCGTTCAGCGCCGCTTCAATGCCGTCCACGCCGCTAACCGCCACTTTGCCGTTCAGTCCTTTTGTCTTGAGGGCTTCCACGGCGCCCAGGGCCATGGTGTCATTGGCTGCGTAAATTCCTTTCAGATTGGGGTATTTTACGATCCAGCTCTCGGCGATGTTCATACCTTCCGACTGGCTCCAGCTGGCGGTCTGGCTGTCCACAACCTCAATGCCCGGGTATTCTTTCAAAGCTTCCTGGAAGGCCTTGTGTCTGTTTCCGGCGGAGTCGTCGCCTAAGAGACCTACCAGTTCCGCTACCTGACCTTTGCCGCCGATGGCTTCAAACAAGGCTTTCGCGGTGGCTTTTCCGTTGGAAACGTCATCGAGCATAATGCTGACCACATAGTGCGGGTAGTCTTTCGGATAAAGTCCGTCGGCTCTGTGGGCCAGAATCGCCACGTAATTTCCCGATTCTTCGCAGATTTCCGCGATGTTGGCCGTATTGGCCGTGGAGGAAGGATCTACCACAAAGATGGCCTTTTTGCCCCATTTGGCGATATAGTCCTTGATGCCTTGCAGCTGTTTGTTGTCGTCGCTGTCGCAAGTGAGGATGTCCGAGGAGACGCCGTAGAATTTCGCGGCCAGTCCCGCTCCTTCGGCTTCCTGCGCCCAATACTCATTGTCCATGGAATGGATACAGATGGCCAGATGATAATCCGCCGGGTTTTCCGCCGCCGTGGCAATACCACCCAACGCAGCAAGTCCCAGTGTTACGGTCAAAAGCAATGTCCAGAATCTTTTTTTCATATAACCTCCTTATAAAATGTGGTAATTGTATACTTTCATATGCTGTGTGCGCATAGATCAGTATCCCGTTAATAATTTGCCGCGGGCGTTGAGCGCCGCGCCGACGATGCCCGCCGCCGGATCTCCCGAAGCCCGCACAAACTTTACCGACTGTCTCGGGTTGGGAATTCTCAGGTTTTCCCGCACGATTTGCTCGAACAGGTCAAAGGGAAAACCGGCGGTTTCCATAACGCCGCCGCCCAATATGACACAGTTGGGATCGAGAATCGTGATTTCCGTCGCCGTGGCAATAGCCGCCATATGGACAACGGAGCGGACGTCGGGTTCTTTCCCGTGCGCCGTAAAGATTTTGTCCACCGGACAGCGGTATTTGTTTTTGGCCAATTCCGCCAGTCTCTTTCCGCTGGCCAAAAGCTCGATGCAGGATTTTTTGCCGCAACCGCAGGCCTCATCGAGTCCGGCTGTCGGGATATGTCCCAGTTCGCAGGAGGACCCGGATGCGCCGATATAGATTTTCCCGTCGATACACATGGCGTTGCCGAGTCCTGTCCCCAGAAAAATACCGATGACGATGCCTGCCGGATCAATGTTTCCTTTCATGATCTCATAGAGAAGGACCGTGTTGACGTCCCGTTCCATGAAGGCTCGCATACCCAGCCGTTTTTCCAGAATCCCGGTCAGGGAAATGTTGTCGAGGCCCTTGATGTTGGGGGAATTGTAATTGACGGTCCGCTCTTTGTTGAGAAGCGACGCGAGGCACAGGCTGATGCAGTGAAAATTCGCCTTTCCGTATTTTTTGATCCATGGATTGAGCAATCCCGCCAGGTATTCCCCTTTGTCCTTCGCTTCAGAAAATCCGGTATTGGGTTCTTTCTCGAATTCCACCGCTTCAAAGGCTTCGTTCACAACGCCGTATCGGAGTTGCGTCCCGCCGATTTCCACCGTAAGATAATAGTCCATGTTTTTCCGCTCCGTAAATTTTTATTCCGCCTTATTCCCGCTGCCCATTACGTCTATCTTACGCAGATAAATCTCTTTCAGCAGCGGTCGGTTTTTCAGCGTAAACACCCGGCTGTCAACGGCGCCGGGATTTTCGGCGAGAATTTTTCGCGTATTGGCAAGAGCCGCGATCCAACCGTCTGTGGCGATATTGACCTTGCATACGCCCGCCCGGACGGCTTTGGAAATCTGTTCCTCGGGGATGCCCGCCACGGCTTCGATATGTCCGCCGTAGGCGTTGATCATGCAAAGGAATCTCTCCTCAATGGTAGACGCGCCGTGCAATACCAGAGGGAATCCCGGAGCCTTTTCTTCGATTTCCCGCAGCAGATCATAGCGGAGCTCGGGCAAAGTCCCGTCAGGATTCGCTTTGATTTTGACCAGTCCGTGGGACGTTCCCACGGAGACCGCCAGACTGTCGCAACCGCTGCGCCGGATGAATTCCGCCGCTCGGGCCGGATCCGTGTACAGGGTCTTTCCTTTCCCCGCGCCTTCTTCTTCGGCGCCGGAGAGTACGCCCAATTCCGCCTCTACGCTAACATTCCGCTCACGGGCGTAACGGACGACCCGCTCCGTCAGCGCGATATTTTCTTCGAAGGGGAGGGCGCTTCCGTCGATCATGACGGAGGAAAAGCCCCAGGCCATGGCGTCGGCGCATTGCTCGAACGTCATGCCGTGATCGAGATGGAGCGCCACGGGAATACGAAGCCCCGCGTTTTTGATCCGGTCGACGCCGGCTTTTGCCATGCAGGCGATCATTTCAAAACCCAGTTGCTTATGCAAATTGGGCGAGGCCAATAAAATCACCGGAGATTTCTTTTCCATGACCGCGTCCATGATGGCGTTCAATTGCTCTATGGAAATAAAATTGAAAGCGGGGACCGCATAGCGGCCCTTACAGGCTTTCTCGAACATCTCTTTCGTATTGACAAGACCCAGTTCCGAATAATGGTACAATTATTCCTCCCCCTGTGATTTTCGCCGGACCGCGCCGACGACTTTTTCATTCAAAAGGGTATATTCCGGCAACGCCCCGATCAGGGGCAGGATATACCCGAGATAACTTTCTTCAATGTAATTTCCCGCTTTGTTGATATAGCAGAGCGGCAGCGTTTTGTCCCGCGCGGCCACGGCGGCCAGATCCTCCAACCCGTAGCGCGTTTCATCCGAATCCGCGGCGGTCCGTTTAATGGACGCCATTTTCAGGTGGCTCCCCCCTACCGCTTCCCGTACAGCCAAGCGGCCGGTTTCCAGCGCCTCTTTCCGGTCGGTTTCCGATACGGAGGTCGCATCGCAACGCTGCATGAGTCCGAGGTCTATCCCCCTGATTTTGCAGCGGAACCGTGTCCGTAGCAGATCATTCAGGCAGGGGATGATCCCGCCCATGTTCTTTTTCATATCCATGCCGCGATTGACGGAGACTTCCTCAAAAAGGAACTTCCCTTCGGGCGTCCTGACCCCTTCCGCCACCACCGCGAAGCATTTTCCCTTTTTCCGGAGAACATGACTGACGTCCTCAAGGAATTTTTCCCGCTCAAAGAGGACTTCGGGTACATAGATCAAATCGGGCGTCGCGCCGATTTTCCCGGCGGCCAGGGCAGCCGCCGCCAGAAAGCCGGTATTCCGGCCCATGACTTCGACGGCCATGATCAAATCCGTATCATAGGTCCTCAAGTCCCGTAAGAGCTCCGATACCCGGAGTACCACATGCCTCGCAGCCGAAGCGAATCCCGGCGCGTGGTCCGTCAGCCCCACGTCGTTGTCGACGGTTTTGGGCGCTACGATCAATTGGCAGGGGTATTCTCTGTCATTTAAAAATCTCCCCAACCGGAGCGCGGCCCGGACGGTGCCGTTTCCGCCGTTCAGGATAATATAGCGAATATCGAATGCTTTCAATGTTTCCAGTATTTTGGAATAGTCCCTTTGCGCGGGATCCTTTTCGTCGATTTCATAGCGGCTGGAGCCGAAAAACATTCCGGGGGTCCGGGGAAGCAATTCCTCTCCCGCAAAAGAATCCGTCACGTCAAAGAGTTTTCCGTGAATGACGCCCGATATCCCGTGTTCCGCCGCGTATATTTCACCGACAGCCTTCTGCCGTCTGCATTCGGTGATGACCCCGTAGGCGGTTGCGTTAACCACGGCCGTAGGGCCCCCCGATTGGATATAGAGCGCGTTTCCTTTCCTGTCCATAAGAAAAATCCTTCTTTCAGGATAAAATTTTCGGATAAAGATCTTTGATCCGTTGGTACAATTCGGCAAACACGATTTGTCGCTCGCCGTATATTTTCATATTGTCCGGGACGGGTTCCGTGGGTCTGTCGTTGACTCGCACAATGGCCCGGCAGGCTTCCGGAACGTTTCGAAACAGGCCGCAGCCTACCGCCGCCAAAATCGCCGCCCCCTGGCAGGCTTCCTCCTTCGTCTTTGTGGTATAGACCGGCATTCCCAGAATATCCGCCTGGATTTGCCGCCACAGGGCGCTTTTGGCGGCCCCGCCCGAGGAAATGATTTTCGCGTTGGAAAGCCGCATTTCGTCAAAG
>JAISST010000074.1 GCA_031272945.1 Fusobacteriaceae bacterium | reverse complement strand
AAAACAAAAAGACCCACCCGATCTGGAGGATACCCCGAAGGCGTATCATTTCCTCTAAGCGAATCTTACTATATTTCGTGTGTTAATTCAAGAGTTTCAAAAAGAAATAATTTTCACGCCGGAGGGAGTCTCGTACTAAAAATTGAAACACAATTTCTGTGACAAGGTTTTTGGGAAGGCGTTCAAAAAAGAGATTGGTGGGATTTTATTGCTTGTCACAAAAAGGCGGCGGACATAATTGATTTTTTGAGCCGCCCGGCAGGGCGGAGGGTACGCAGTCCCCTCGGGCGTATGGGAGAGGGAGAGATGAAAGAAAATAATCAATAAATGATTGACAGTAAGTCTTGAATATGATATCATCTAAGCATTAAAGGAGTTTAGGAGGGACTGGAAATGTATGATGTCTTGTTCTATTTTGATGTAAAAGGAAAATCCACATTACTGAATTACTTGGATGATTTAACCGTAGAATCGCTGACGAATAAAGACTGCAGAATCAAGCTTCAAAAAATACTGAGTTATATCAATTATCTAAAAGAATCAGGTCTGAGTTTGCGAGGAAATCGGATCAAGCATATTACAGGAAATATTTGGGAGCTGCGGCCACTTAAGATTAGAATATTGTTCTTCTATTGGAAAGAAAACAAATTTGTCTTATTGCATCACTTTATTAAAGATAGCGGAAAAACGCCATTAAGACAGATTCGGCAGGCTCAAAGTGAAATGAATGATTATTTGAGAAGGAGGCCCTTTGATGAAAAAAGCCGTAATGACCTTTGATGAGTTTATGACCGACAAAAGCAGAGTTTCCGACGAGCTAAAACAAGCGGTAGAAGCTGAGACGAAAAATATGATCGCGCAGGATTTAAAATCCCGCGAAAAAAAACTGCGGAAACAAAAAAATGTTCCTGCTATCAGTGAGAAATAAATTGCGGGGATTCAACTCTCAATTCTCCATTCTCAATCCAGCACGGCCCCCACGAGGTTATCGGACTCCGACACCGTCACCACGTCCTTGACCAACTGCTTCAATACCGCGATCAAGATCATGGTCCCCGCCGCGATCACGTCTTCCCTTTTTTTCAAAAGGCCCGGAATATCTCCTCTTTCGCCCCGGTTTCTCGCCAGGAACAACGCGAGGTTTTCTTCCAATTCCCGCAGCGTAATCTGCTCCAGATGAATTTTCTCGGGATCGTAGACCTCCATTTTGTCCCGGACGGCAATCTGGGTCGTGGCGGTTCCCGCTACGGCTACCACCCTGTAGTCGTCTCTCGCGAGGCTTTCTATGCCGAAGAGCACATCGAGGTTTTCTTTGATCCAATGGGAGCAGGCGATCATGTTTTCTTCCGTATAGCCGTTGCGGAAGAATTTTTCCGTGGCCCGGACAGCGCCGATGTCTATGCTCTTGACGACTTCGATCTCGCCCCCTTCCCCCAGGGAGAATTCCGTGGAGCCTCCGCCGATGTCGACGACGAGGATCCTTTCGTCAAAAACCGCGGCGTTTCCCAGATAATCCAGTCTTCCTTCTTCCATTCCCGTAATACATTGGATGTCCATGGGGATGGCCCGGACGGCCGAGAGGAATTCCTCCCGATTGCGGGCGTCTCTCACAGCGGAGGTCGCGAAGGCCTTCACGGTTTCCACGCCATGATCCGCCGCGATTTTTTTATATTCCCGCAGTACGCTGAGCGTACGCTCCATCGCTTCTTTTCGAAGTTGTCTCGTTTTATTGACGTCCTCCCCGAGGCGTACGACTTCCGTTCTCCGGAAGCATTCTTTTTCGAGAGAGAGGGTCTCCCCTTTTTCCCGAACGTCCGCCACCAAAAGCCGCACGGAGTTTGTGCCGATGTCGACGACGGCTTTGCGGATCAGCCGACCGGGTCCCCGGTCTTTTTCCTTTCTTTCGCCCCGGCGCGGGGCGACCTTCAGGACTCTGTGCATGTAGTCCCCGTCCCGGAAGGATTCGTTGGCGGCAAGCAGAATCTTTTCGGGGATCGCTTCTTTATCGAGAGAATAGTCTTCTTTCGTCACGACAAATTCCGGGTTTTTTTCAATGAATTTCCGAAATTCCCGATCTTCGATGGGGCGTGGAATCGGGTCGAGTCCGTAGCTGCGGAAAAGAGAGATCAAGTCCGCGACAAATTTTTCGGAAATCCGCCCCAGAGTCCGGGAGATTTCCTGGGTAAAAATAATCCCCTTGGCCAGGGCGTCGCCGTAGGAATCGTCGCTCCGGGCCGCGGTCAACTCCAAAAGCCCCGCGTACTCGTAACCCAATTTCAGGAAGCATTCCCTGCTCCAGTGGAAACGCTTCGTATCAATGGCGGCCTTTTCGATCTTACAGCATTCGTCGACCATGTCCTGAATCCGCCGGGGCTCTCTTGCCACGAGCTCATCCCTGTATTTTTCGAGAAAATAATAAAAACTCCGGCTGTCGTGTTTATAGGAAATCAAGGCGCATTTGATGGCTTCGGCAAAGCCCGAGGCCATGTCTTCCCGGGGCAGCGTCCCCAAAAAATCCAGATCGTTGATCACAAAAGCCGGATATTTCGCGATGCAGATGGAATTTTTCGAACGTTCGTGATCCACGGCGAATGTTCCGTTTGTGCCGCTGTTGATCATGGCCGTCAGCGACGCCGGGATTTCGATATTGTCGATGCCGCCCCGGAACGTGGCCGATACAAAGCCAGCCATATCGCAGACGCTCTCGCCGCCAAAGGCGATGACGCCCGATCTCGGCGTAAAATTCTTTCCGATCATGTAATCATAGATGCGCATGACCGTCGCCAACGTCCGGTCGGTCTTGCCGTCCTGCAACTGGTACACGAATACCCCCGGCAGATGCTCGAGGGCCTTTTCTATTTTCTCCCCGTAGTGACCATAGACGTTCCGGTCCGTCACCAACAGGATTTTATCATAATTGTCCACATTGTTCCGGAAAATATCGAGGATGGATTTCCCGATAAAGACCGGGTATTCGCCGTATTTGGTCGTCACCCGGATTTTCCGCATATTTTTGATTGCTTTTTTTTCCATGGTTCCCCCTGATCCTCTTGTATTTCACTATTAAGTATACCGGAAAATCTCATTGAATGCAATGATATTTCCAAAAATTATGGGACGTTCTTTCCCATGCAGGCCCTCAATCCGCCTTCTCACGCCCTTGCGCCTCTGTGCGGGATTGTTTTGTTTTTACTGTCTGACGACAAAAAACTCTGTTTCCATCTTTACATCCGGAAAAATTTGTGATATTCTATGGTATACGAAAACATTCGGACAATTTTTTATTGATAATCCCCGGAATTTTCGGGGAAATGATTGCGATTTCCTGATTTTGCGATAGAGAGGTGCTTGCGATGACAAATTCTATAAAAACATTTATTTTGATGTTGGCCATGTCGCTTTTGCTGATGTTTGTGGGAAACGTGGTCGGCGGGAGAGGCGGTATGTTTATCGCGCTTCTGATTTCTTTCGTGATGAACTTCGTGTCCTACTGGTTCAGCGACAAACTCGTCCTGGCCCGTTATCACGCCCAGCCGATCCCCGAATCCAACAAGTATTACCAGTTGGTGGCCCGGCTCGCGGAGCAGGCGGAGCTCCCCATGCCGAAGGTCTACATGATCCCCGAGCGGCAGCCCAACGCCTTTGCCACGGGACGGAATCCCTCCCACGCCGCCGTCGTCCTGACTCAGGGGATTACGGAACTCATGAACGACCAGGAACTGGCGGGCGTCATCGGCCATGAACTGGGCCATGTGAAGCACCGGGACATCCTGCTGCAAAGCGTGGCGGCCACTTTCGCCTCGGCCATCACCTTTCTTTCCCGGATGGCGCCTTACGGCGCGATGATGGGCTCCGACAGACGCCGCAGGAATAACGGGATCGCCATGCTTTTGGTGATGATCCTGGCGCCCATCGGGGCGCTTTTGGTACAGATGGCCATTTCCCGGTCGAGAGAGTACAAGGCCGACGAATTCGGCGCCAAGGTCAGCGGCGACCCCGATTACCTCGCCAACGCCCTCGAGCAGCTGGACCGGGGCATCCGGCAGATTCCCATGCAGAACGTGAATCCCGCCACGGAAAATATGTTTATCATGAATCCGCTCTCGGGCGGGGGGATCGCCGGTCTTTTCAGTACGCATCCGCCGCTGGCCGAGCGCGTCAGAAGACTCCGGGCCATGCCCGGCGGAGGCGACAACCGCATTTATTAAATCAAGCATAAAATTCCACTTTCCGGAATCACAGGAATAAAAAGGAGATCTTTATGAAAAAATTGAGCGGCGCTCTTTTTGCCTTCGCGCTGATCGCATCTCTGGCCGAGGGACGGGAGATCCTCACGGAATCCTATGTCCACGCCCGGGTGGGGCAGCTCCTGGCACAGGCCCCCGTATTCGTGAATCAAGCCTCAAAAATGGAATTCCGGGGTCTCAAGGTGACCCGGGCCGTCCTGGACGCCATCGGGACTTCCGATTCCCCCTTCTATATGAAAACCGGGAATCAGACCGCCACGGTCCGGGTCGGAGACTATCTCGTGACGCCGGTAATCCCGGGGCCTGTCACGGCTATGGGCAAGACGGCCTTCGAGGGAGGTCATGTTTCCAAAGACGGCGCTGTGCGCTTCGTGGAAAATGAAAAACTCGACATGGGACCCGTGGATTACACCCGGGTCGATGAAAGCAAGGAAATGGCCGCCGAGAGCGGGGACCGCCTCAGATGAGAGGGGGCGCGGGGCGGCTTCAACGTCTGCACGCCGCGTTTTTTTCCATGCTCCGGGAAGAGCGGATTTCCTATCTGACTTCCCGTTTCCGGCTGTCGCTGGAAAACTACCGGAGGGCCAATTCCGCCCTCTGGGTGACGTCCCTCTGCTATTACACGGTATTGTCTCTGGCCCCGATCATGGCCATTTTGTTCAGTCTCGGGAGCTGGCTCGGCATCGGCGAGTATCTGATCAGCCAGATCAAGCTCCATTCGCCGTTGAACGAGGAAGCCATGCAAGTCATCACGGGTTTCGCCGACAGACTCCTGGATAATGCGCGAAACGGCGTTCTGGCCGGCGTGGGTTTCATTTTTCTCGGCTGGACCCTCGTCTCCATGTTTTCCGTCATCGAAAAAGCCTTCAACGACATCTGGCAGGTCAAAGAATCCCGGGTGCTCCTGCGGAAAATCACCGACTACTTTTCTTTCCTGATCTTCACCCCGGTCTTCATCCTGGCCGTCAACGGGACGACTTCCGTCATTGCGCGCCGCTTGCAAATCCATAGCTGGTTATCCTTCTACGTCGGAAAACTCATTCCCTACCTGGCAATCCTGATCTTTTTTACGGCGCTCTACATGCTCATGCCCAATACCAAGGTCCGCTTCGGTCCGGCTTTTGTCTCGGCGGTCTTCGCCTCCGTCGTATGCACCATTTTCCAGTACTCCTTTCTCTACCTGCAAAATTCCATTACTTCTTACAACAAAATCTACGGAAGTTTCGCGACAATTTTTATCTTTGTTTTCTGGCTCCGGATTCTCTGGTTTTTTATCATATTGGGGGGCCATGTGTCCTATCTCTTGCAGCACAGGCATCTGCACCCGACGGCCGACGACGCGAACCTGAGCTTCAAATCGCGGGAAATGGTGGCCCTTTTGGTCGTACTGGAACTCATGAAGCGCTACCGGGACAACCTCCCTCCGGGAAAGCCCGAAGAATTGGCGAAGCTTTTAAACCTGCCGCTCCGCTATGTGAGCGCCATGCTGCGGGATCTTGCGGCGGAAAACGTCGTGGCAGAGGTTGTGGCCCGGGGAGAAGACGAAAACGGCTATGTGCTGACGCGCAACATGGAGGAGTTCACTTACGGCGACCTGTTCCGGACGCTGGAAGCCCACGGCAAGGACCTGCTGTGGACGGAACTTCCGAATCTCGAACCCTGCCTGGAAATTATAGAGTTGAAGGATGACCGTCAGAAATTGATGGATTTACTTTTTTAAGAAAGGTGACAGACATTAAAAAAACCCCGATTCCGGGGATTTTTTATTGCGCCTTATTTCTTGATCCGCTCCACATATTCGTTTGTCCGGGTATCAATCTTGACCCATTCGCCCTGTTCCACGAAAATCGGCACCTGGACCTCATAGCCCGTGTTGATCTTGGCGGGTTTCAGGACCTTGCCCGACGTGTCTCCCCGGAGTCCCGGCTCCGTATAGACGATCTCTTTTTCTATGAATGTGGGGAGCTCCACGGCCACCGGCGTCGCCTCA
>JAISST010000041.1 GCA_031272945.1 Fusobacteriaceae bacterium | reverse complement strand
TGACTACCGTTCATATTAATGGTTCCGGCGTTAATAAAGGGCGTCGTATTTTGGGTCCATGTATTGGCATTGCCAACAGGATTCATGTAATCTTGCGCATAGCCATAACCTGAAAGTGTAGCCGCTGTCGCGTTGACTCCACTTGCACCCGTTGATCCCAGTCTGGTGTTCAGTGTTGTTGCCGTCTGCGCGCCGTGGGTATCCTGATGGACCAGCTCTTTTACAAAATTGCTGCTTGCAATAGTAGCGCCAGGCGTGTAATTATACTCTATTGTAGCAGCCGTATACATTGGATTGTTAACCGTTCTTAAAAATCCGTTCTGAGTGCCATCGGTGCCGGTTGTCATGGTCGCTGCCATTCCCGTTCTTTTCTTTCCGACCGGGTCACCCGGATAAAAATCATCGTCGGCCGCTGTGTTTCCTGCGCCTATATTTACGCCATCATAACCGCTGAATGTATAATTCCATAGATTTGTTCCGGATCTGTTCAATACAAAATTACCGGCCGTTATAGCAATTCCGGTGATTTTTGAATTTTGACCTCCGTCGTCAAAATAAAACGCAGCATCGGTATTACCACCGCTTTGTCCGCTCAAAGAAAACGTCGGCAATGTCGGCAAAGTAACCGTCGGCGCGTTGGGCGCCGTGGGCGGCAGAATTGTCTGGGGTTCAAATTCCGCAATAGTCAGCGCGTCCGGCAAATTGACATTGAGGCTCCCCGGCGAATTGGGCGTTTTCGAACTCGGCGTAATGGGATTGATCGCCCCGACGGCCCCCGGCGCCGTCACCGTAACCACAGGCGCCGTCACCGAAACCGAAACGGCCGCGGGTGCAGACGGCGCAGAAGGCGCATTGGGAATACCCCCGAGTTGCGGTGTACTCACATCCACCGTAACCGTTTTCTTCACATCCGGAATGTACGGATACAAGGGCTTCAACGTAGCCCCTACGTCAATACTCTCCTCATTGGGACGATTCTTGATATAAACCCCGTTCCCCGTCACAAGCGACGTATTCGCTTCCGGTTCCTCCGCCGCCATGAACCGCTTCCCTGCAGAGGTTCCATTAATATTAGGATCCAGCAGCGAATTCACCATGACCGGATTCCCGGAAGCGCCATCCACTTCCACGGCCTTTCCGGAGGCATCCACCAAACACTGTTCCCCATTGATCATCTCATAATAAAAATACTGCCCCTTATAGACCAAATCCGGCGTCCCCGTCGAAACCCCCGCGGGCGTTCCCGTCGTCTGCAACACATTCCCGTATTTATCGGTCACATATTCGGGTTTCAAATATTTTTCCGCCGTATTGTCGTCCAAAGTTTCGGGCGTAATATTGGGATTGTACCCCGTACTGTCATAAGAGGCCAGCTGCCGTCCGATCCCGGTGGTATTGTAGCTGTATCCGTCGGCGGTATTGACGGCCTGCATACTGCCGTTGGCGTAGGCGATAACCTCACCGGCGTGATAAGGATTCTTCCCCTTGGGAAGCGCGTCGCTGTACGGGCTCATCTTCACCGTAACCGCCGCGATGGTCGATTTCCACTCGCTTTTGGTCACGTTCTTGTTCCAACCGTTATGCTCATAGCCCGCGGTCCAGAACGTCTGAGTCGACGGATAAATCGGCTTTGAGAAGAAGTCCCCCTTCCGGATCAACTCCTGATAATCAAACCAGATCTCGGCCCGTCTGGCGCGATTCTCCGCCATCATGGCCTTCACGCGCTCAATCTCCGCCCGCAAGTCCTCCTGGTATACGGCTTCCTTCACCTCCAAAGTCTCATCCAAGGCCGCGGCGCTCTGCGCCAGATTTGCGGTATTTGCGTAAAGCAAGGCCCCCGATATCAGGAAGGATACCAAAAGCCCCAGCGAGTAGGAGACTTTTCGCTTTAAATTCTTCTTCAAGACTTTTTCGATCTTGCTCCTAACACAATTGTCCATACCTTTGCCTCCAATTTTAAGATTGGTAAATAAGAAAACGAATCATTCTATCGGTATCACCGGTTCGGTGTTGTTTTGACTCTATAATTTGATTGGTATTCCGATTGTTGGTCGTAATACCGGACATCAATCCTTTGTGCGGACGTAATATCTTATGTCCCTACACTTGCGGGTAAGGTGCACGCACCATTCCTTTTCCGCCCGAGCCCTAACCCGGGATGGTAGGGGCGAAAGATTTTTCGCCCGGTCTGCAGGCTGCTTTTCGCCCGGTCTTTCTGCAATCGGTTACAATCACTGGCGGTTAAATGGATTATTCGCCCGATCGTTTTCGACTTTCTTCACTATAAAATCTGTCTTTAATCCATTCCTCCACATTGTGCGCGATATAATTTCTGACTATTTGGCAGCGTTCTCTGCTTGGTATGATATTATCGTAGTAGTTTTTCTGAAAAATGGAATATCCAATTTCTTTTGTAACACCAACTTTCAGTCCTCGCACAATAGAGCCGATTGTTTTGGATGGCCCTATAAGAAAATTACCCACATTCGGGTCCTTTTGCACAACTTTGCCGTCTGCTTCCGTATAATCCCAGATCAATTCCAGCAACACATGCAAATGATTGGGCATAATGACATACTCGTGCACATAACATTTTGGAAAATGCTCGGGAATCTCCAGCAGGCATTTTTGCACGATTCTCCCGTAATCGCTCAGTTCCATTCTGCCGTAGCTGATGTCCCCAAGCAGACAATCTCTGTTTGCTGTTACGATCGTAATCATATACAAACCGCGATGTGAATAATCATAACCTCGCAAACGCGTCGTATGACGATATTTGTTTTCAATCTTGCTATACCTGTCAATCCGTTTCATGACCCTCCCGTTATTTAATACGAAACACAAATTCCTTTCTCCGTGTGCCCTTTCCTTTTCCGCCCGAGCCCTAACCCGGGATGGTAGGGGCGAAAGATTTTTCGCCCGGCCACCGCTTGCTTTTCCCCCGGTTTTTTCGATTATCGGTTGCGATCACTGGTGAATAAATGGATCTTCCCCCCCATTCAACCAGCTGCCGATCGCTAACGGGTCCTCCCCGCAGCCGCCCTCTTCTCCATGGCCTCCAGCTGCGCCAGATACTTCTGCATGGTGGCGTATTCTCTGTCGAGGGCTTCCAGTTCCGCCTTTTTTGAAAGGAATTCGTCCCTTGTGGCGTCAAACTGATCGCCCAAGAAAAGGTAATCGGCTGTGGCGCCCTGCTCGGCGTAGTCGGCCGCGTATTCTTTGATTTCCGCTTCTTCGCGGTTCAAGTAGTACATTCTCTTTTTGCCGGTCTCGAAGGCCTTTTCTCCGGCGGCCAGCTCCGCGCCCGTATTGTTGGGGGCCCGAAAGACTTTTTCCTCCAGGGATTCAAAGAGGTCCTCCCTCTGCTGTTTCATGACTTTTTTCGGGCCTTTGGCCGTAGCGGCTTTTTTCGCTTTGCCGCTTCCCACAGACCGGGTCGGCGCCGCCTCTTTCCCTTCTTTTGCCAATTCCGCTCTTTTTCTCGCCAGGACCTTTTTGCCCGCCGCTTCCGAGGCTGCTTCGGCCGCCGCGTTTGTCGCCGTTTTTGTCACGCCCGCCGTTGTGTTTGCTCCCGCGCCGGGGGTCGTCGCCTTGCCGAATGTGACGGCAAAAACAAGGAACCACAGCGCCGCTGCCAACTTTTTCATAATTTTCCTCCATATTTATTTCAAATATGCGCTTTATTTCCGGGCCTCCGGCCAGAAGCCGGAGGTGTCCCGTTCAAACCTACATGAAGGCGATTTGCCTTCTCTACGGTACTGCTGCCAACAACAAAAAGCTTCTAAACGCATACGACGATAACACAAATATATCATTTGCTATTTTTCAGCGGAAATGATATAATAAAGTGATATGCGTATGACGTCTCCCGGCCGGACCTCGTGATAAATTCAAGAATGAACCGGGAGGTTCCAGTTTCTATATTATACTATATAACTCATGAAAAATAAAGAAAAATTTTTACCAAAATTGAGCCATTTATGGCAAATTATTAAGCAATTCCTTTACAAAACCCCTCAATAAACATAAAACCACGTTTTGATCATTCGATAGCATTATTGTAGAGTATAGTATAAATTTTTCCGAAAGTCCGAATTTTTGGCGCTGTTATAAATTAAAATTTATTCCAAAATTGGGATTCTTACAAAATCTAAATTTGACACATCAACAACAAATTTCGACGAAATTCGTTTTTCGTCGTTTTTTTATGGAGAAATTTATCTTTCCATCCCGCGCCGGGCCTTCTGTCACCGATTTTCTTTTCATTTCTTTGCCCTGTATCTATTTTCAATGATATTTCAAATTTCTGTTTCCGATTCTTCCAAAGAAAATCTTCGTTTTTTTGCGAAAATTTTTGTCACAATTGGATTTTCTTATTCCCTCAAAAAATCCGAAAAATTTTTCTTCAAAAAAATGCGGATTTTAAGCCGTGAAATTACGCTCCCTCAGAAAAAAATTCCCGCCTGTCTTGACAATCGGAGTCCCTTGGGGTAATATACTTACTGTTAACGTTTACCTAATTATATTCCGGAGGTCATGAATGTCCAAAGCATACGCCACGTTGAAAGACGTGGCCAAAAAAGCGCGTACGTCGGCGGCTACGGTCTCTTATGTGCTGAATGACAGCAAAACCCGCTATATCAGCGATGAGATGCGGGAGAGAGTCCTGGCGGCCGCCAAGGAACTGAATTATGTCAAGAGCAGCGCCGCCAGTTTCCTGCGGGGAAAGAAGCGGAAGATGCTGGCGGTCCTGGTCCCCCAGTTCGCCAACCAGTTTTTTACCCAGGTGGCGCTGGCGGTGGATAATGTCGCCCACAAGCACGGCTATATGATCTCCATTTGCAATACCTTCGACGAGCCGGAACGCGAAGGGGAAATCATCGAGCGCATGCAGCAGCAGCGCATGGACGGCTATATCATCATGCCGACCCGGGAGGGCCCCGAAAACACCCGGCAGCTGCGTGAATTGGGTGTTCCCCTCGTGATTGTGGATCGTCCCCTGGAGGAGACGGAACACTACAACTATGTGGGCACGAAAAATTACCAGTGCTCCTACACCGGGATTCGTCATCTGATCAAAAAAGGACACCGGCGCATCGCCTTTGTGGGTTGGGATTCGGGAATCGCCGACCTGATCGGGCGGCGTACGGCGTATTTTGACGCCATGAAAAAAGCGAAAATCCCCGAGTCGGAGCAACTGGTCCTGAGCGGCGCCTTCACCGACGAGGCGGGCTACCGCATGACGCGGGAAATCATCGAAAAACACAAAGACGTGACCGCCATCTTCTACGCCTACAACATCCAGGCGCTGGGCGGCGTCAAATACCTGCGGGAACACGGCATCCAGGCCGGAAAAGACATCTCCGTGGCCCTGATCGGAACCCCCGACTGGGCGGTCATTGCCAATTACACCCGGGTCGACATGAAACCCTATTCCTTAGGGAAACAGGCGGCCCAGTTGATGTTTGAACTTCTCGCCTCCAAATCCCCTAAGGAACCCCAAAAAATAATACTGAACGGCCACTTGGTGGAAGGAACCTCCGTCCGGGATCTGACGGCGGAGCCGATCCCCGTTCCCGCCAGGAAAACAAAAAAATAATACGGACAATTATTTAGAAGGAGGTAATATATGAAAAATCGCATCAAAAAAGCCCTGACATTTCTCATGACCTTTATCATCGCTTCGGTCGTTGCCCTGGCCGCTTATCCCGACCGGGACATCAACCTGAAAGTTCCCTACAATCCCGGCGGATCCACGGACCTGACGGGCCGGGCCCTGGGGGAATCCATGGGAAAGGCCCTGGGCGTCAATTTCATCGTGACCAATACCCCGGGCGCGGGAGGGGCCACCGGTTCCGCCCAGATCTACAACGGGCCCAAGGACGGCTACAACGTGCTTGCCAACGGCATGATGGCCTTTGTGGGCATGCCCGTTATGGATACGCTGAAGACCACCATCGATGAATGGGAATTCTGGCTTGCCACATTCACCCCCAATGTCGTTGTGGTAAGGGCCGATTCCCCCTACAAGACCGTGGAGGATCTCCTGAAAGGCTTCAAGGACAACCCCGGCAAGATCACCGTAGGGACAGCGGGTCCCGGCACCGGCGGCCACGTGGGCATTGAAGTCCTTAGAAGCGGCAGCCCCTTTGAGTACAAGCACGTGCCCTATCCCGGAGGCTCCGCCGCCATTACCGCCTGTCTCTCGGGCGAAGTGGAAGTGACGACCCAGCTTTTGGTCGAAATGGAAGACATGATCAAAGCGGGGAAACTGCGGGCACTGGCTGCGCTTACCCCCGATGACATCGTGATTAAAGACGGTCCCGTGATTCCTTCGATCCTGAAATCCGTACCGGGTCTCAAGGCCAGCGTACCCATGGGCGAGACCACCGGATTTGCCGTTCCCAAAGGCGTTCCCGCCGAAGCTTTGGCAAAACTGGACGAGGCCTTTGAGAAAGCCCTCAAAGATAAGGCTTTCCTCGATTTCTGCGCTTCCAAAGGCTTTATCGTCGTGGGTCTCGGACGAGGACCGGCCGTTCCTTATATGCAGAGTCTCGCTTCCGTCGTAACCTGGATCCTGCAGGATGCGGGCGTGACGAAAAAATCTCCCGAAGAATTCAAGATTCCGCGCGTAAAGTAAAAGGCAAAAATAAATAAAAAGCCGCCTTGATGTCGGTGAAACCTAATAGGGGCGAATTTGATAATTCGCCCCGCTTTTATTTCAGGCGGCTTCCTTATAAAACGTATCCTGAGGAGAAGCAAACCATGAATGAAAACAAACATCTGGATTTTGTCACTTCCCTTGTGCTGCTTATCGTCTCGGTCTTCGTGCTGACGTCGGCTCGGACCATGTATTTGGAGGCAAAGGAACCCTGGCATCTGTCTCCGGCGCTCCTTCCTTCCATTCTGGGAACGGCCCTTCTGTGCTGTGCGGCGACGCAGCTGTACTACGCGGTCAAGGGGGAGGGCGCGGGAAAAAGAATCAAGGAATTTACGGCCTTTCTCAGAAGCGCCGCCAAAGACGGCGATCTCTGGCGGATGCTGGGCGGGATCGGAATTCTTGCCCTCTATACCTTTGTGGGGCTGCTGTTTCTGCCCTTCTGGGCGGCCTCGGCGGGATTCCTTCTGCTTCTTACGGTCTACCTGCGGGCGGCTTCGCTCCCGAAGCTCTGCCTCATGGCGGCGGGGGTTGTCGGCGCCGTTGTCCTTTTGTTCCGGGTATTGTTCCGGGTACCGCTGCCTTAGGGCCAAGGAGGTTGCGCTGTGATTCAATATCTTTGGAACGCGGTTTTCATCGTCCTGACGCCGCTCAATTTCGGGATTCTTTTGATTTCGGTATTTTCCGGTCTCGTCATGGGCATGCTCCCGGGGCTTTCGGCCACCATGGCCGTGGCGCTTCTGACGGGGCTCACCTATAAACTCCCCCACTCGACGGCTCTGATCTCTCTGGTGGGCGTCTATGTGGGAGCCATCTCGGGGGGCTGCCAGTCGGCAATTCTCCTCAATATTCCGGGGACGCCGGCCTCGGCGGGAACCGCCCTCGACGGTTTTCCCCTGGCCCGGAAAGGCGAGGGGGGCTTCGCGATCTTTCTCGCTACGACCGCCTCCTGGCTCGGTACGACCCTTTCGATTCTCTGCGTCATGACCCTGACGCCCCCCTTAACCTATTTTTCCTTGAAATTCGGCGTCTGGGAATTTTTCCTGCTGTCGATTTTCGGCATCGTCATCTGCGGCAATCTGACCTCGGGGGGAAACCCGCTGAAAGGTTGGATCTCCGGTATATTGGGCCTGCTCGTGGCCCAGATCGGCATCGACACCATCAACGCCTTTCCCCGCTGGTCCTACGGCAATGTGAATCTCATGGGCTCCATTCAGCTGATCCCCGTAATGATCGGCCTTTTCGGCTTTCCGGAAATCATCAACGCCTTCCGGCGCGGCGGAAATCCCATCCAGTCCATGTCCACATTCCGGATCCGGGACGGTTTCCGCGCCGTCCTCAAAAATTGGATCGTCGTGATCCGCTCGGCCCTAATCGGCGTGGGCGTGGGGATCATCCCCGGCGTCGGCGAGGACGTGGGGGGCTGGCTCTCCTACTGGGCGAGCCGCGCTACCAGCAAAGAGCCCGAATCTTTCGGGAAAGGAAACCCCACGGGGATCATTTCCGTCGAGACCGGAAACAACAGCTGTATCGGCGGGGCCATTATCCCCATCCTGTCGCTGGCAGTGCCGGGTTCGGCGCCCGCGGCCGTTTTGATGGCGGCCTTCATGATGCACGGCTACCGGCCGGGGCCGCTTCTGATGATGGAGACGCCGGAATTTCTTTATCAGATTTGTATGTACCTCTTCTTCTCGGCCTTTACCATGTGGGCCCTGGGTCTGGTCCTGGCAAAACTTTCGGTCCGGATCCTGGGCCTCCGGAAGGAAATCCTCATGCCCGTGGTCTATGTGCTCTGCGTGTTGGGTTCCTACGCCATCAACTACAATATGTTTGACATCCGGACAATGTTCGTATTCGGTATTATCGGTTTTCTGATGAACCGCATGAAATACCCGGCCTCGCCTTTCCTCCTGGGCGTCATATTGGGACCCATGGCCGACAGCAACCTGAGGCGGGCCCTGACCATCACCGACGGCAGTTTTCTGCCCATGTTCAAACGACCCATCAGCGTATTTTTCCTGATTGTGATCGCCTGCCTGATCCTGTCCCAAACGGTTTTGTTCAAAAAAATCAAAAAACGGGGGTAAATGATGAAAAAATTCCACATCGGCATGGTCGGTTGCGGGTTCGCGGCCCAATTGCACATGGAGGCCTGGCGTCTCGTCCACGGCTATGAGGCCGTGGTCGCGGCCCTTGCCACAAAATCCCTCCGCAGGGAACAATTTGCGGCCCGCCACGGCATCGAAAAAATCTATGATACCCTGGAGGAACTGCTTCGGGACCCGACGATTGATATCGTCGATATCTGCACGCCCCCCGACGTCCACGGGGATATGATCGTAAAATCTCTGGCCGCGGGAAAGCATACGATCTGTGAAAAGCCCCTCTGCGGCTATTTCGCGCCCGGGGATACCCCCAAGGACATCATGTACGACGCGGTTATGGCGGAGCTGGAGAGGCTGAAACTGACCGTCTCGCAAGCCGGGGCAAAATTTTTCTACGCCGAAAACTTTGTCTACGCCCCAGCGGTCGTAAAGAGCCGGGAGATTCTTGAAAAAACAAAGCAAAAAATACTGCTGATGAAGGGGGAGGAATCCCACAGCGGCTCCCACGCCCCCCACGCCGCAAGATGGTCCCATACGGGCGGCGGCTCCCTGATCCGTCAGGGCTGTCATCCGCTGTCGGCCTTGCTTTATTTGAAGCAAATTGAGGCAAAGGTCAGAGGAGAGAATATCGCCTTGGCCGCCGTCACGGCCGACGTGGGAAACGCCGTTTCCGCCCTTGCGGAAAATGAGCGGGCCTTCATTCAGGCGAGACCCGTGGACGTGGAGGATATCGCCGTCGCCGTCTACACCTTCAGCGACGGAACAAAGGCCGCCGTGCTGGCGGGGGACATGGTCACGGGCGGCGTCCGAAACCTCATCGAACTCTACACCAACGAGGGGGTCCAGCTCTGCAACATCGCCCCCAACGACAGTATGCGCGTCTACCAGGTCAGGGCCGAAGCCCTATCAGACGTCTACGTCACGGAAAAAGTAGAGACCAAAGCCGGCTGGCAGGACGTCTGCGTGGAAGAATCCTTCGCCCGGGGCTATGTGGGGGAAATGCAGGATTTCCTGAAATGCGTCGATCAGGGGAAAGAACCCCAGTCGGGCATAACCCTCGCCTGCGAAACCATGAAAGCGATCTACGGCGCCTACCGGGCCGCCGAATCGGGCGTGAAATTTCATTTTTGACGCCCCGCGGGCGTCCTGCGCAAAAAAACTGGAGGTAAACCAACCATGCAAAAATCCGACGGCATGAATTACGCCCCCGTATTCCAGGGGACCGCCGAAAAAGTAGTCGGTCCGGGCGAATTCCAATTCGCGGCCCTGGGCCTCGACCACGGCCACATCTACGCCATGACAAACGGCCTCCGGGAAGCGGGGGCAACGCTCAAATCCGTCTACGACCACGATCCGGTCAAGGTCGCGGAATTCCTCGAAAAATATCCCGAGGCCAAGGCCTGCGAAAGCGAAGAGGAAATCCTCTCGGATCCGGAAATCCGTCTCGTGGCCAGCGCCATCCGCCCCGATCTCCGGGCGGCTCTGGGCCTGCGGACGCTGGCCCGGGGCAAGGACTACTTCGTGGACAAACCCGGCGTGATTACCCTTGCGGAAATTGAATCCGTCCGGGAACAGACCCAAAAGACCGGCCGCAAATACATGATATATTTCGGCGAGCGCATCCACGTGGAAGGGGCCGTATTCGCCGAAGAGCTGATCAAAAAAGGGACCATCGGCCGCGTGATTCACGTGACGGTACTGGCCCCCCATCGTCTCAACAAACCCACCCGCCCGCCCTGGTTTTTCGACAAATCCAAGCACGGCGGCATCATCACCGACATCGGCAGTCACCAGATTGAGCAGTTCCTGTCCTTCGCGGGGGCGAAAAGCGCCTCCGTCACCCACAGTTACGTGACGAACTACGCGAATCCCGACAAGCCCGATTTCTACGACTACGGCGAGGGAACGCTTTTAGCCGACAACGGCGCCACCTGCATATTCCGCGTCGACTGGTTCACGCCTCCCGGCCTCTCGGCCTGGGGAGACGGCCGGGTCTTCATCGTGGGGACGAAAGGGTCCATCGAAGTCAGAAAATATGTGGACGTGGCAAGGGACTCCCGGGGCGACAACGTCTACTGGGTCGACGCCGCGGGCGAGCATTTTGAAAACGTGACCGGAAAAACCGGCTTCGTGTTCTTCGGACAATTGATCCGGGATTGCGTCAACCGTACCTCCTCGGCCATGACCCAGGCCCATGTATTGGAGGCCATGCGGATCGCCATTGAGGCGGAAATCCTGGGGGAGAGACGTTAAAAAAAGGACCGCTGCGCATGCGGTCCTTTTCTCATGGAGATGGATTTTATACATCTATAATCAAATAGATCTATCTGAAGTTATATAACCTTGTTCCACGATATTGAAAATCTTTCCCTTTGGATATTTTATATTTTTCCCGTTGAATCATTGATTTCGGGTATTGCGGGCGGCAGAATGCCGCCCCTACATGTCAAAACGCGTATTTAATCCGCAGACTTCCCGTAAAACCTTCCCGTCTTCCCGCGTAGCCCTGGAGGCCCGCTTCGATGGTGAATTGCGGCGCCGGGATGAATGTCACGCCGATTTCTCCTATGCCTGTGGTTCCCGAGAGATCCGGCGTCTCGATCTTGTAGCCGCTGGTGGTCGCCGAGACTTTGCCGTCCCCTTCCCGTTCATAGTAGAGGGCCGCGTAGGGTTTCACGCTCTCGAGTCCTTCATAGACCAGGCGTCCGCCCAGACGGATCCGGCTGGAGGTCACGTCGTCAAAGTGGATCGGATCGCCCGTGGTCAGGTGAATGCTGTCGCCTTTTTCCACGGCCCGGAAGTATTTCCCGGAAATATCGAGGGACAGGTTGTCCGTCAATTCCCACACATAGCCCGCGCCCAAATGCAGGCCCATGTAGGCGTTGCTGGCGTTGTAGCCCCCGGCTACGCCCATGTAACGCAGATCGCCGTTCCGGTATTCGTTGCGGATCCGACCGGCCCGCAGGGAGCCTTCTACGTAGAATCCGCTTGTTTGCAGCTTTCCAAAGTTGTATTTGCCGAGTACGCCCGCGCCGAAATGTTTGAGATCGCCGGTTCCGTGCAGGGCCGTTGTGAAAATGTTGTAGGTGTCATAATTGCCCTTGCCGTATTCCACGAAGGCCGCCACGGAAAGTTCTCCCGCCGGAAGCGCGAAGCCCTTACCGACGCCGCCCACCACCGAGTAGCTCTTAAGGTCGATGTGGGATCCGCTGTAATATCTGTTTTGTCCGCCCGCGAAGATGCCGAAGGCGTGGAAGTCATAGAGGAAATCCTGCAAGCCGCGGATCGCCAGATCTCCTGTCTGGTTCAAGAGGGGGAGACCCGAGAGGTAGGCTTCCGAGAATACCTTCATGGAGGGATTCACCGTAAAGGGGGAGGGTACACTGCCGCTGCCGGAAGAACCGGAACCGCTGAGACTCTTGTCGGAACTGCCGGTCCCTGTGCCGGAATCGATGCCTGCGCTGCTGTCGGCGCCTGTGCCTGTGCCGGAACTGCTGCCGCTACCCGTGCCGCTACCGCTGCTTGTCCCGCTACCGCTACCTGTTCCGCTGCCACT
>JAISST010000002.1 GCA_031272945.1 Fusobacteriaceae bacterium | reverse complement strand
GGTTCTTTTCGGAACGGTCTTTATCAGCGGGATATCCGCTTATCCCGAGAAGAGCGACTTTGCGTCGGAAGATTTCGCCGCCGTATTCGCGGGATCTCTGACGGCCTTGAAAAAGCGCGGGAAAGCCCAAGTGGGCGACAAGACCATGATCGACGCGCTGGAACCGGCCGTGACGGCTCTTTGGGCCCATCGGGGAGAATCTGTAAAATCCGCTTTCACGGCGGCGGCCGAAGCCGCGAGAGCGGGCATGGAGTATACAAAAACGATTCCGGCAAAATTCGGCAGAGCCAGATATTACGGAGAAAAGGCCGTCGGGATACAAGACCCGGGGGCGACGTCCGTCTGGCTGATCTGGCGGGCCATGGCCACATGGACGGAAAATCACGCGGTCTGAGGTGAAAAAATGATCGGCACATTAACGATGAACCCCTGCAAGGACAGAACCCTGACGATAAACGGCTTTACCTACGGAGGCATGAACCGGGTGCAGAGCGTACGCGACGACGCCTCGGGCAAAGGGATCAACGTCTCCCTTGTTTTGAACGCCCTGGGCGTTCCCGTCAGGACCCTGGGACTCAATTTTACAAAAGGCGGAGAATGGCTCATCGGGAGTCTGCGGGCCGTCGATTTGGAATACCGCTCGATTCTCGTGGAAGGTCGCCTGCGGGAGAATATCAAGCTTTTCGACGTCGCCAGCGGCGTCACAACGGAACTCAATCAGAAAGGGGATTTTGTGAGCCCCGAAAAGCAGGCGGAGTTTGAAGCGCTTTTAGACAAAGAATTGCGGGACCTGGATGTTCTCGTCCTGACCGGCAGCGTGCCTCAGGGATTTCCCGACGACTATTACGGAAGGATTGCAAGAAAAGCCGCCGTTTCGGGAGTCAAAACCATAGTGGACGCCGAGGGAAGGCTCCTGATCGAAGCCATCAAGGCGAGACCGTATATGATCAAGCCGAATCTTTATGAATTTCAGACCGCATTCGGTCTGAAGGGCGCTAGACCCCAAGACATCCTCGTCCTTTGCCGGGAAATCATCCGGAACGGCGTCGAGGTCGTCTGCCTTTCCATGGGAGCGCAAGGGGCCATGATCGTAGACGGGCAAGGGGCCTTTTACTGTCGGCCGACGGAAATTGCCGTAAAGAGCACGCAAGGGGCGGGCGATTCCCTCGTGGCCGGAATCTGCATGGCCATGGAGCGGGGGCTTCCTTTAAAGGAGATGCTGCGTCTGGGCGTCATTTGCGCCCAGGGCTCGCTGATACTGGAAGGAACGCAACTTTGTACAAAGGAAGGCTTTGCCCGCTTCGAAAAAGTCGTAACAGTGGAAAGAATCGCCTGAACATTTCCCGGAAAAAATCAAAAAAGCATTTCCTTTTTTCTCCGACTGTGATATAATGCAAACAAGCGCCGCGCAGAGAAGCGATTTTCGCGCGCCATTTTAAAATATCCGCCAAAGGAGAGGAACATGCTGAAAGGAAAAACAGTGCTGCTGGGCCTGACCGGAGGGATTGCGGCCTACAAGATCGCCAATCTCGCCAGCGCCCTCGTAAAACTCCATGCCACGGTCAACGTGATCATGACGGAAAACGCGACAAAATTCATCGCGCCTTTGACATTTGAAACCTTGACAAACCGACGCTGCGTAACGGATACCTTCAACCGGGATTTCTCCTTTGACGTGGAGCACATTTCCCTCGCCAAGGCCGCGGACATCCTTGTGATCGCCCCCGCCAGCGCCAATACCATCGGGAAACTCGCCTGGGGCATCGCGGACAACATGCTGACCACAACGGCGCTGGCCTGTACATGCCCGGTGGTTGTGGCGCCCGCCATGAACAGCCGTATGTACCAAAACGCCGTCGTGCAGGAAAATATGGAGCGGCTGCGAAAATTGGGGATGGAAGTCATCGCCCCCGCCAGCGGACGACTGGCCTGCGGGGATGTGGGCATAGGAAAAATGCCGGAGCCCGAGACGCTCTTGGCGTATATTTTGAGGATCATCGCGAAAAAGAAAGATCTCGCGGGAAAAAAAGTACTCGTGACCGCCGGCCCCACCCGGGAGGCCCTGGACCCCGTGCGTTTTATCAGCAACCATTCCACCGGGAAAATGGGCTATGCCATGGCCGCGGAATGTATGCTCCGGGGGGCGGAGGTTACGCTTGTGACGGGAAAGACCTCCCTTGCGCCGCCGCTTTTTGTGGAGACCATCCCGGTGAATTCCGCCGCCGAAATGTATGAGGCGGTACTTTCCAGAAGCGATGAAATGGATATAATTATAAAAGCGGCCGCCGTGGCCGATTACCGGCCCGAATCCACCGCCGCGGAAAAAATCAAAAAGACCGGGGAAGCTTACGCGCTACCGCTGGTCCGGACAAAGGACATCCTCAAGGATCTCGGCGTCCGGAAAAAAGCCGGACAGTTTCTCTGCGGCTTCGCCATGGAAACGGAAAATTTGTTGGAAAACGCGCGGCAGAAACTTCAGAAAAAGAATCTCGATCTCATTGTGGCCAATTCCCTGCGGGAGCAGGGCGCGGGTTTCGGAACCGCGACGAATATCGTGACGCTCATCAGCGCCCGGGAGGAACGACAACTGCCCCTTTTGACCAAGGAGGAGACCGCCGGGGAAATTGTCAACGAAATCCTCCGATTGCGCCCCTAAATAGACATTCCAATTTCGAACAATCTGTGTGATAATCAAAAATACGGCAAATTTTTGAAAATATTTTTTTCTATCTTTTTTTTGCAGGAATTGTTTTGCTTTGAAACAATAAAGTGTTTATCGGACAGAAATTTGAGTCACCCGGGAAAAAACGGAACATTTTCCCGGTTTTTATTTTGCGGAAGGATTTGACATTTTTAATTGGTACGGTTATACTGAAAAAGTATACAGACGCAAGTGATTACGGAAATTATAAATCAAACAGGAGGGGGATGCAAGTGAAAAAGTTGGAAATCATCATCAGGCCGGAGAAATTTGAAACGCTCAAGGAAATCCTGACCGACAACCAGATCAGCGGCATGATGATCACAAACATCATGGGCTTCGGGAATCAGATGGGGCATACCCAGCAATACCGCAGCGTGAAATATTCCGTGAATCTGGTGATGAAGCTTCGGGTGGAAGTCGTGGTGCGGGATGAGATGGTAGCGGGCATTGTGAGCGCCATTACGACAAAGCTTTCCACGGGGCGCGTAGGAGACGGGAAAATCTTCATCAATCCCGTTGAGAACGCCGTCAGAATCCGGACGGGGGAGTCCGGGGAACAGGCATTGTAGGATCATAAAATACTATTGAAAATACTATTTTGTAACTCGAGGGGGCGTCGAAAATGGAACTTCAATTAATCAATATCGTATGGGTATTTCTGGCGGCGGTGCTCGTCATGTTTATGCAGTGCGGATTTGCCGTGCTGGAAGCGGGGCTGACCCGGCAGAAGAATACCAACAATGTACTGATGAAAAATATTATGGACTTTTGTATCGGCTCCATCATTTTCCTGGTGCTGGGATTCGGCTTTATGTTCGGAAAATCCGTCGGGGGGTTTATCGGCGGCTCCGGATTCATAGACCCCACCTCCCTGCAGCTGGATCAATTTGAGTCCCTGTCGCCCACGGTCTTCATCTTCTTCCAGACCGTGTTCTGCGGCACCGCAGCCACCATCGTATCGGGCGCCATGGCCGAACGCACAAAGTTCGCGGGCTATCTGATTTATACCTTCGTGATCTCCCTGATCATTTACCCCACGTCGGGCCATTGGATTTGGGGCGGAGGCTGGCTGGCGGAAATGGGCTTCGTAGATTTCGCGGGCTCCACGGCCGTACATTCGGTGGGCGGCTGGGCCGCGCTCATGGGTTCCATCACGCTGGGACCGAGGATCGGAAAATATGACGACAACGGCGTTTCCAAAGCCATTCCCGGACACAGCATCATGATGGCTACCACAGGGGCCTTTATCCTCTGGTTCTGCTGGTTCGGCTTCAATCCCGGTTCATCTCTGGAGGCGGCGGGATATGTGGGGCATATTGCCATGACCACAAACCTGGCGGCCTGCGCGGGGGCCTTAGGGGCCATGTTCTTTACGTGGATCCGCTACGGCAAGCCGGATATTTCCATGACGCTGAACGGAATTCTGGCGGGACTCGTGGCGATCACGGCGGGCTGTCACATCGTCTCCCTGTACGGATCCATCGCCATCGGTCTTGTGTCGGGCGTCCTGGTAGTCTGGGGCTGTGAGACGCTGGACCAGAAGTTGCATGTGGACGACCCCGTAGGGGCCGTGGGCGTGCACTGCCTGAACGGCATGTGGGGCACCCTGGCTGTGGGCCTCTTTGCCTGTGCGACTCCGGCGGTCACGGACGGTCCTCTGGGACTCTTCTACGGAGGCGGCTTCAAGCTGTTGGGCATCCAGATCCTGGGCATCGTGGCCGTAGGCGTTTGGGTTTCCATTACGAGCCTCATCATGTTCCGGGCGATCCGCGCCACCATCGGCCTGCGGGTATCGCCTTCCGAGGAACTGGAAGGTCTCGACTTCGGAGAGCATGGATCGGAAGCGTATCCGGATTTTGCCAAAAGCAGTTTGGATTGAGATATGGGTTTATAAAAAGAGCCGACCCGCTCCTTACGGAACGGACCGGCTCTTTTTTCACACGCTTTGTTGGTCAAAACCCCTCTGGCTTTGTTTCCTCTAATATTATGGCACAAAAGTTGTAATCTGACAACAAAAATCTTGCGGAAAATCCTTCATATTTTATACCGGATTCATTTTTTTCATATATGGTATGAATGTTTCCTGTTAGAATATCATGGCGGGTCTTTTGGCAGGACCGGGCGCATGTTCGGCGGGGCAGGCGCACCCCCGGGCAAGGCGCGTAAAATCATTTTTTGAAGGGTGAATCCCCCTCTTGTTGGCTTAAAATGAGAACTCCGGGCAAAAAAATTTCCGGTAAAACGCGAAAAAAGCTTGCATTATTTCGTAAAATGTGGTATAAGAAATTATAGAACAATTTTTTTGTTCTGAAATTCATACTTCTAACGATGGAATACTAGATAAGCAGGGAATGAAGCCGTTTTCAAGAATCAAAAAACTTGAGAAAAGAGCAACAAAAAGAAACACAAAAAGTGACATTTTGCCGGAACGTTCAGCCAAAACCTCTGTGCAGGCTGTCGCAAAGCCAGTTTAACAAAGCGGTTCAATCCATTGAAACGCCTTGAATGTATCAGCTGTATCACTTGCAACAGTTTTCGTATGTAGTATTTTGTAGATTTGTAGCGGTAACAGATTGTAGGATTGCAGTGCGGCGAATCCTGTAGGGAAAGAATTTTGCAGGAAATCAGTGCAATATGATTTGCAGGTAGGAGACGCGGCGTAGGGTGAATTTTGTAGAAAAGTAGGGAATTGAGCGTTGAGAATTAAAACACATTACAATCGGCTATGTTTCTTTAGAGGGGAGTACGTAGCGACGATGAAGAATCACTGAGACCAGACCACTGAAAATCTGAAAAAACACTGAGCACAGGAGAAAAGAAAAAAGCAGTAAATGAGAATGAGAATCTGAATGAGAAACATGAAAAAGAAACATGAAAAAGAAACATGAATAAGAAACATGAATGAAAACGGGAAAAGAAAAAAACGAACCACAAGAAACTGAACGCGCGATAAACACTCATGCGATCGTGCGGAAAAGTAATCACTTTGAAAATAACTACATTAAAATAGTCGGACCAGCCATCTGATGAGAAAAACCGGGACCAGCCATCCCGGTTTTTCTTTTTGGGGTGGAATTGTCCCACGGTCAGTGGCGATCCTATTGATACAATGGGCGCGCCGGACAAGCTCGTATCCGGCGAATCGTCAAAAATTCAAAAAACGTGTAGAAAATCAAATTTAAAAATTCAAAAAACGTGTAAAAAATTCATTTTGAAAATCCAAAAAACGTGTAAAAACCCCGTTGCAAAATTTCAAAATTCGTGATATACTATAATCAAAAGTAAGTATTTCTGGGGGTAATCATGGAATTGAAGCGCAAGATTTACGACCGGCTGCTCAAATGGAAAAAAGAAATACAAGGAAAAACGGCTTTGTTGATCGTAGGCGCGCGTCGCGTCGGAAAAAGCTATATTGTCCGTAAATTTGCGGAGAAAGAATACCGTTCCTTCATTCTGATTGACTTCAGCAGCACCCCCAAAAACATATTGGAATCCTTCGAAAATGACCGCGAAAACCTCCCGCTGTTTTTTCAGAAGCTGACGCTTGCGTATCAGACCGATCTTCATGAGCGAAATTCCCTCATCATTTTCGATGAAGTGCAATTATTCCCAATTGCGCGGCAATTTATAAAACAGCTTGTAGAAGACGGACGATATGACTACATAGAAACCGGGTCTCTGCTTTCCATTCGATATCACGTGGAAAATATACTTCTGCCCTCGGAAGAAGAGGAAATCGAAATGCTGCCGCTTGATTTTGAGGAATTCTTATGGGCAAAGGGGAATACCTTTTCCATAGACTTGTTGCGAAATTTTTTTGAAAAGAAGCAAGCTTTAGGTCCTGCCGCCCACCGAACCATGATGAATGAATTCCGTTGTTATATGCTTGTGGGCGGCATGCCCCAAGCGGTGCTCGAATACTTGGAAACGAATAATTTTGAAAGAACAGACCGGATCAAAAGAAGTATCCTCACGTTGTACAGAAATGATATCGCAAAATTTGCAAAAACGCATAAAGGGAAAGTGCTCTCCATATTTGATGAAATTCCGACGCAATTGGCCAAGAGAGAAAAGAAATTCAAATTTTCTTCCCTTGACAAAGACGCTCGGTACAGAGACTACGAGGACGCCTTTGTCTGGCTTGCGGAAGCCAAAATGGTCAATCCCTGCTTCGGCGCTACGGAACCCACAGTCGGTCTCCGGATGAATTATGAAAGGACTACAATAAAATGCTACATGGCCGATACCGGGCTTTTAATAACCCACGCTTTCGATGAAAACCAAGCAACAAAAAATGATTTCTATAAGGCCGTTCTTTTTGGAAAAGTCGGGACCAATGAGGGGATGTTTGCGGAAAATATCGTAGCGCAGATGCTTGCGGCCCGGGGTAAAAAACTGTATTTTTATTCACGCACGGACAACGCCGATCATTCAAATACTATGGAAATTGATTTTTTGATTTCTTCAGGCGGAAAAATCAATCCCGTCGAAGTAAAATCTTCCGCGTATATCACCCACAGATCCCTCGACAAGTTCAAGGCAAAATTTGGCAAACGGGTAGGAACCCGGTATTTGCTTTATACAAAAGACTTGAAAGTCGAGGAAGACATGGTATATTTGCCGCTTTATATGGCCATGTTTTTGTAGCGCAGCAAGCGAATCCAACATTTTTCTGTACATTTTGGGAAATTGTGATAAAATAGAGAGGAGAACAATAACTATTAAAAAAGGTGATTGGAATGAGCATGTTAAAAAATATCGGAACCAGGCAGATTATCCAGATCATTTCAGGACTGCTGATGCTTGCGGCCATT
>JAISST010000063.1 GCA_031272945.1 Fusobacteriaceae bacterium | reverse complement strand
TTTTTCTATATCTGCATAATTATACCGCCAAATCCATACCTCCGGCTGCGCGGCCCCTAAGGGGCCGCGTCTCAAGTTTTTTTGTTGTCTCTTATGAAAGCACATACATAAAAAATCATTATCGTCATTTAAAACCCATTCGTCGGGCCATAAAACGGCCCATTTTTATTGCCCGCTGCTTACCTTTTATAAAATACGATTCTCCCATTAGCATCTCTCCATTCAAAATTATTTTTAATTCTCAATTCCTCCCGTCTTTCTTGCCTTCATGTAAATATATTTTACGATTCTAAAATTTTATTCAAATTTCTATAACAAAAAAAGCCCCGACGCAAGCTGGCTGGGCATTGCGCCGGGACTTTCAGGCCCCCTCTCCCAAAGGGGGCCTGCGTTTCCCATGATTCATTTCATTTTACCTGTGTTACACCCATATATGCCTGATCCTTTTTTTCGGCGTTCGCCTCCCCTTTCGCGATAAGGTTCGGCCGGAAGTTTTGCCTTCCGTCGGCGCCGCTGACAACTTTGTTTCGCTTACCCTACTGTTATGCTCAAGGTTCGGGACCGGGGACCGCTCCCTTTGCGGGGAAGTTTCCCGTAATCCTCAATTTGTCCGATGTCGCCGTCACGTCAGGCGGTCCGTGGGACGCCGGTCGTTGTTCACCGTAAGACAGACTTCCCTTCGCGGTTGCGATCATACCGCCGTTTACAAAGATATCGACGGACTGTTTCCAGCTGCGTTTGCTCTGCCGCGCTCCTTCATGGATCCGAATGGGGACCCTGACTTTTTCGGCGGCCCTTATATTCTTCCGGATGGCGCTGATGTCGGAAATTTTGTGTCCCGACCGCGCCGGACGCGCGTTTTTCCTACCGTCCTGCTTGAATTCTCCCTTTCGCGCGTTTTCTCCCGGAAACTGTCCTCCGGCGGGAAAAAGTCCGATGGTGCTCATTTTTTCCTCCGGAAAGTTCTTGACTTCCTCGGGACATTCGGGAATGGATTCTTCTTCTGTGATATTTGCCGCCGCCAAAAGAATGTCCACGGAGTTTATACTCCTGAGGGCAATGCCCCTGCCGTCAAACGCCACCGGGGCGTCTTCTTTCGGAAGCGTCGTAATGCCGTTTCCGTCTGCCGTCATGCGAATGCCTTTCCGGGGAAGAACACGCACTTGCTCCAGTGTGTAATTCCCGAGTCTTTCCTGCATGAAGGCCAGGGTCTCTTCGGCGTCAAACAGCGAGCTATGGGAAGTATTGAGCCGTTGAAGCTCCTTTCCTTCTCTCAGTTCCTCATAGCGGATCCCTTCGGTGGAAAGCCGCACAAGTCCCGCCAAATCTCCCAGTGTCGCCGAGGCGATGGATTGTCCCGCATCGGTCACAATACCGCTTTTCGTCAGACGAAGGAATCCGTCCCGGGATTCCCTGGCGAAATATAACTCGGCCTGTTCCAGATGACCGGTCTCTTCCTGCCGTTCTCTCTGCTCCGCCTGTTCCCGTTGCGAGGGCTGTCCGCCGCTTTCCGCGAATTCGTTCTGTTCTTCAGGTTCCGTCTGTTCCACCCGGGCGTATCCCCCCGCCGGTTGGAATATCCTCTCTTGTACTTCTTCGATCTCCCTCCCGCTTGCCGTCTGCGCAACGATTTCTCTCAAGTCGGGTTTTCCCGCAAAGCCCGGGACCTCCTCCGGATTTACTCCCCAGGCCAGTTTACCCGCGATCAGAAACGCGATCAGGAGACTCAGCGTCACGCTGACTTTCTTTTTCAAAAAATGTTTGAATGATCGTTCTTCACAGGCTTTTACCGCCGGGATTGTTCTCATATCCGCCCTCCCGCCTTGACGAGGCTTAACGTTTGCCTGCGTCCCTTCCCGCGGCAGTCGCCGAAAGATTCTGTTGCGACGCAAATGTCTTCCCAGGAGGGAAAGATGTGCCCGTGATCGGTCATATAAGACATGACCCTGAGCATTTCCTCCGCCAACATCGGTTCCTCAAACGCTTTGATTACCTTTTTTCCCTTTTCTTTCATAGGGTTTCCTCCTGTTCAATTGTTACATGGATTTCGACTGCTTTGATTCCTGTTGCTTTTACCGGAGCGCTTTTTCCGCGCCTGTTTTCCTTGCGCCTTATTCCTTTCACTTTTACGTTTCCCCCGCGCCCCTCCCCGAAGGGAGGAGCGGCACAGGGTGTGCGGGGGAACTGTAAGTTTTATGTAAACCACTTGTGGTCGCGGCAGTAAGTGTTTACAAGGCGGTAGAGCATCGGCGATCAGAGCAGGTGGTTGACCCGGTTCCAAGACCTCTGTCTTTTATCTGAATGTTTGTGATTTTATTTTATTGCCGCCGTATCGGGCAAAGTAGAGATGGATGAGTAGATCGCCGTCAACGGCGGCAAAAGTATGAGGGGGCTAAAATTATGATCATCTGTTGTCCGCCGACGGGGGTATAATCGATTCCTGTCCGTCGGACAACAGATAGTGGGGGGCTTGTGCTTGCAACAACAAAAAAATTTCAGTTGCGTCAACAAAAAGCAAAAAGGCTTTTTGTTATTCGATTGTTTCCTGTAGTATACAACGGAAATCAAAAAATGTCACTACTATTTTTATTTTTTTGAAGAAATTTATTATTTTTTGAAATTATAAATTTTTATATGTCATTTATAAGTTATTTAATATTTAACAATATTATATTTTATAATTTTAACGATTTACCGTCAATTTATTTCGTGACATTATTCAGCGAATCCTCCATTTATTTCAGTTTAATCATTTTTAATCAAATCATGGTTTCAAAAAAAATCAGACAAATCCTATGTCCCAAACCGGGATACACATCCAAGTCCGGTTTCAAGTGTTCAATTCATGATTTTTCCGCACCTCTTTATCATATCGTAAGCCCGAATCGGACAGTTTTCACAAAAAATGATCCTGTACAAAAAGCTTTGTTTCGCAATCACAATCTCAGGCAAACCCGAGTCAATAAGTCCAAAAAATGGAAACGATCCTTTTCCCCGTCACCAAATAGTTTCCGTGAATTTCTTGCGATACCATGGAAAGTCCACATTTCACCGGGATCCTGTCTTATTTCGGAACAAAAAAATAAAAAAAAGAGGCTCGTACGCAGTCTCCTTTTTTTATATTCCGAGAACATATGGATGTCTCCCTTTCTGGTTGCAGGACGTTGCCATCCTGTTGGGGTATCCTTGCGGATAGCCCTGATACATTCGGACGTTTATTTCAGTGCTTTCCCATTTTCCACTTCCGGCGACGTTGCAAAACGATTCGTATTCCTTTGCGCCTTCCGCTTTTGCACGTACCCGTTGTTCAAACCGTTGTAGAGTTCTGTGTATGCCCGTTGATCCCTGCTGTATACCTTGCTGTAACTGTCTTCGCGTATGCCTGCGTTGTAACTTTACTGCATTTCTTCATGCCGGTGTGCGTGTGAGAAGAAATGGGGGATCGTTGTAAATTCTTCAGTAGTCCGTTGGTTGTACAACAATTGCACTCCCGTTCAATGTACTTTGTTCTGTAGCTTTAAATTTTGGCGATGTTTCCATACATGTCCTGTTGTCTGCCCATCGGTGTAGACCGGGGTTATCAGGTGCAATCCATATCAATCCGTAACATGGAGTGTTTGAGTAAGACCGTTTGATAACCATGCTGTATGCCTTGCTGTAAAATATCCGTTGAGGGGTTGTTTTGTAAAGCGGTGGATATTTTTTCCGTCGTGTTACCCGTTGATGTAGTTTGTATCAGGAGTAGATCATGTATGCAGAACCTTTGATACAAGTTCCCGTTGTAGTCCTCAGATGTCCTTTTCTGATCGTTGCGTGTGAATGAAACGTTTCTGAGTAGTAGTCCTGATGGATAATTCCGGTGATGAGATGAAAATGATGTAGTTATCCGTTGTACGTTTCAGGTAGATCCGTTGATCAGAAGTTCCGGTTGTCCGTTCAAGATGTTCTTTGTTTGTGAAACATGCCGTTCAGGTAGAACCTTTGATACATTTCCATTGCTGTGCTCCCAGAATTAAGTCTTCAATGTATCTGCTGCTCACTTACAAAACTATTATAGCATATATTTCATTTTTTGTCACGTCTTTTTTTGTAATTTATCCATAAATATTTTATATACAATTCAAAAATAGTTATAATTTTGGATAGATTCCAATTTAAAAGAGACAAATTTTTATTGATGTTTTCAATAGGATATGTGGTGGCAAATTAGCATATTTCCTTTGTTTTGAAAGATATTAGAAAATTTCTTGAGAATTCGGGAAATTTCAGGCCGTTTTCTTTATAATAGGCATTGTTTCAGTATTTAATTGCTTTCTTAAATCAAAACTGGAAATTTTACTCATTTTTCAATTTTTAATCCACAAATTTATCAAAATGGACTGATTTTCTTATATATTTAAACTTTTTGTTCGTAATTTCAGTATATTTATCTAATTTTAATATATATTAAATATATAATTATGGATTATTGCTAATTTAATCGTTTGCCTAATTCAATATTTTTGATTATTTTTAAATTATTTGAATTTATAGCATTTATATAATTTTATTTATCCATTTTATTGGATATACATTCCGACTATTTCAATATACCCGGAAATAATGCTCTCGGAGCCTGCCATTTCTAAATACGCATACATGTAAAGAATCGGCCCCCCCCCTTCTCCGAAGGGGGGCTCAGGGACATATACAAAAAAAGGAACCTTGGCTGAGGTTCCTTTTTCTCACGGTTTTCCGCCGCGGCGGCTGTTCGCGACGGCATCTTTTCCCTTGATATTCTTCCCTTGTTACCACTCCGTAGGACCAGTGATGTAGGGGAGGTCTCCCTCCCGCTGCAGGCGTTCCCGCCTTCCCCGGCTTTCGTAGCGCTCTTCCTTCGGATTCGCTCTCCCCAGCGCGAGGACTGCTTTGGCCCGGTCAAGATCTCTTTCCCGGGTCGGTTCCGCCAGCAGATAGCTGTTGCCTCCGGCTTTTTGCGATCCGGCTTTGACGCGAATTGTCGGCGACATTTCAGCTATGATGGGATCCGGCGCGGCTTCGCCTTGTGGAGAAGCGGAGCGCTCCGCCTTGAGTCCGGGAGCCCGGATCCTGTTAGCACAGATTGCGCCCGTTCTCACCGACTCCCGGTAATCGCCCCGGGCGCCTCGGATTCTGTATACGCCTTCTGTCGGCAGTTCGCAACAGTTGGCGGGTAATTCCTCGAAAGCCCCGTCAAAGGCTTTCTGTATCGTTTCCATCTTTCTTTGCAAACCTTGATACGCATTTTCTTTTTGCTTTTTCAAATCTTGATATGACTTTTCTTTATTTTCTTGCAAACCTTGATATGCATTTTCTTTTTCCTTTTTCAAATCCTGACAGGACTTTTCTTTATTTTCTTGCAAGCCTTGATACGCATTTTCTTTCCGCTTCTTCAAATCTCTATATGACTTTTCTTTATTTTCTTGATAACTTGGATATCCGCCAGCCTCATTCAATTGTAAGCCCTTGTGCTCGTTTTCTTTTTTCTTCAGAATCAGGATTTTCGCGGGTCGCTCTCTTGTCTTGATTCTTTCGAGACATTCCCGCAACTGCCGCAGCACATTGGCGCCGCCCGCTTTTTCCGTCGGGCAATCCTGGAACGCTTTCTTATCTTTCACGTTTTCTTCTTTTCCGTCAATAAAAGACAAAAAGTCGGGATAGCGCAAAAAATCAGGCGCGTAATCTTGCTCGCCCGCAGTGATACTGCAATGATCCGCTTCTCGCGCGTTTGCCTTCACAAGAGGAACGGTCTGCCGATATCGACGGCAGTCTGTCAGTTGAGCGACAGCCCTCACAAAATCTCCGGCCTTTGGCGTATTCTTTTCTCCCGGGGAGGTCCTTGAGGCTTGCGGGTTCCGACAATCACAAATACCACGGATCCCGCGGCGCGTAACCTTGATTCTGACGGGCTTTTCACGCATTTCCGCCGAAAAATCCGAAAGTCGGCCCAGTTCATGAGCCGCGTAAGCAATTCCGTTCGACCGTATTCGTACAACGCTTGTCCATCCGGTTCCCGCAGCAAATCCGGATTCCGTCATCCATGATCTCTGATCTCCGCACATTTCTCCTCCTTTTAAGATTTTGTCAATCAACAACACATCTATATCGCCATACATTCATATTCAAACAATAATTTCAAAAGATATTACTTGGGTATTATTGCCTATTATACCACAAAAATCAAATAATGTCACGTATTATTTTATTAATTTTAAATTTTTCAACAACTTAACAACACATTTTTGCCCCATCAAAAACGAAAACCGGCAAAATTCACCGGTTTCGTTTATCGCGAATAATGATTTTGTATTATTAAACGGGCGGCAAAATGCCGCCCCTACATCTATTATCTAAACGCTTGATTCTCGATTCTCGATTCTCGATTCTCGATTCTCGATTCTCAATTCTCAATTTCTCTACCTATCTCCGACCGGTTGCTGTTGCCGCCGCTGCCGCCGCACTGCCTCCACTGGCTGCCGCCGCTCCTCCCGAACTGGCCGCCGCTGCCGCCGCGCTGCCGCCGGAAGACGCTGCCGCCGCTACCGCGCCCGATTTGCTTTTGCTGACCATGACTGCTCTTCGTTTTCCTTTTGCCACTGCGACCGCTTTAGGCTGTCCCGGCTTTCCACCCGCTACCGCTACCGCCTTACGGGGAAGAGGTTTCTTTCTCGGCGCCTTGACGATTTTTTTCGGAGGCGCAGGTTTCCGCTTTTTCCCGATAGCGACGGGCTTTTTAATCGATTTTTTTGAAGTCGCTTTCTTGTAGACAGCTTTTTTCGAGCTTTTCTTTGAGCTGGAGGAAATCATCTGCTGTTGCTGTTGTTGCTGCGTTCCGCCCGCTTGCTGCTGTTGCTGCTGTTGTTGCATTCCGCCCATTTGCTGTTGCTGCTGTTGCTGTTGCGCCGCGAATGTCACTATGCTCATGATCATGATAATCAGGGCTGCTATTTTCTTCATCGCTACCTCCCGTGGGTACGATCCGCAGGTTGTCCGGCCATCCGTCAGGCCTTCCAAACAAACCGCAGTATTTTTCTGCCCATAGCATATCGTTCTTCTGTGTCAGGGTGATGACTTCCAGGAAAAATTCCCGTTCAATGATCCCGGTTCCTCTTCGATGGCGGTTTCGGCAAAAACGCTTCGCCAGGATTATCCGTAAAAAAAATCCCCCGGTTTTCCGATCATGTGGTATAATTATAGTAGAGAATACGACAGAGCTCTACGTTTCGTTAGTTTTGGGAATTATATCCACAGGTTGTATGCTGGGCCAAGCCCAAGGAGGTCTGTATGAAAAAAACGGAATTATTAAACAAATACCAACTCTTTATTGACGGCGTCTGGCGTGATGCTTCCGACGGCGCCACTTTTGACACATATTGCCCGGCCAACGGCGAAAAGCTCGCCACTTGCGCCGAGGCCACAAAACAGGACGTGGATGACGCCGTCGCCGCGGCCTGGAGAGCGTGGGAATCCTGGAAAAATGTGGATCCTATCGAAAGGGCGGACATTCTATTAAAGATCGCCGACATCATTGACGAACACAAGGAACATCTTGCCATGGTGGAGACCCTCGATAACGGCAAACCCATCCGGGAGACCATGGCCATCGACGTGCCCTTCTCCTCGGACCATTTCCGCTATTTTGCGGGCGCTATCCGCACCGAGGAAGGCTCAGCCAGTCTTCTGGACAAAAACACCCTTTCCCTGATCCTGCGGGAACCCATCGGCGTTGTGGGACAAATCGTCCCCTGGAATTTCCCCTTCCTGATGGCAGCCTGGAAACTGGCCCCTGTACTGGCCGCCGGTTGTTGTACCGTTTTCAAGCCGTCCAGCTACACGTCCCTTTCCGTGCTGGAATTTGCGCGGCTCATTGAGGGCGTGCTCCCCAAGGGGGTCTTTAACGTCATCACCGGAAAAGGCTCCAAGAGCGGGCAGTATATTCTGGATCACAAAGGTTTCCGAAAGCTGGCCTTTACAGGCTCCACCGAAGTAGGCTGCAATGTGGCGGAAGCCGCCGCCGAAAAGCTGATCCCCTCCACGTTGGAGTTGGGCGGCAAATCGGCAAACATCTTCTTCCCCGACTGCAAGTGGGATATGGCTATGGACGGACTCCAGGTGGGGATTCTCTTCAACCAGGGCCAGGTATGCTGCGCGGGCTCCCGGGTATTCGTGCACGAAGACATCTATGACAAATTCGTCGCCGACGCCGTGAAAGCCTTCGAGAGCGTCAAAGTGGGACTTCCCTGGGACCCCGACACCCAGATGGGTTCCCAGATCTACGAAGAACATCTGCAAAAAATCCTTTCCTACATTGAAGCGGGCAAGAAAGAAGGGGCCAAAGTCGCCTGCGGAGGCGAACGCTACGCCGACGGGCCTCTGGCCAAAGGGGCCTTCATGAAGCCGACGCTGCTCGTAGATGTGACAAACAACATGAAGATCGCCCAGGAGGAAATCTTCGGACCCGTGGCGGCAGTTCTCAAATTCAAAACGGAAGAGGAAGTCATCAAAATGGCCAACGACAGTATTTACGGCCTCGGAGGAGCAGTCTGGACCAGGGATATCAACAGGGCCATCCGGGTATCCCGGGCCATCGAGACGGGACGCATGTGGGTCAATACCTACAACAGCATTCCGGCGGGCTCTCCCTTCGGAGGCTACAAAGCTTCGGGCATCGGGCGCGAGACCCACAAGGTGATTCTGGAGCATTACACCCAGATGAAAAATATCATGATCAATCTTTCCGAGGCTCCCTCGGGATTCTATCCGGCGAAATAGAAAAAGAGAAAAGAAACCCGGGCGACGCTTCGCGTCGCCCGGGTTTCCTCTTCCCCTAATATTCCCGGTTCCAGATAAAAAGCTGTCGGTGCCCTTCCGTACTCTGCAAAAACTGAAATCCCGCTTCGAGGTATTTCCGGACAAGTTTCGGATTATCCACGGCTTCCAACAAAATAATATTCCCGCCCACAGCGGTCTTGGCCCGTTCAATCTCCCGATAAATCAATTCCAGAATCATCCCCAGATCAATAAGCTCCCGAGGCGTCCGGTCATTTCTCCCGATCTGACCAATTAAAAAGGACCAATAGACAGTTTCTTCTTTGCCTTCCCCTTTATCTACTGTGTAGCCTTTCATTCTTTTCAATTTTTCGTTGCTGAGAAACGGTTCCCCGGGTCTGGCCCGGTTGCTGAACATGGCGATTGCCAGGGAGAAATACGCGTGGATGAATTGGTTTTCATCCTGGATTAAATAGGTCCTGGTGGCGTTGGACTTTTGTTGCCGGATGCTTGAATTATGGAGAAAATCCGCCACGGCAGGATTCTTAACGCAGGAGAATTCGCTGCAGAAAGTGTTTCTAATATTCATTTCTGCGCTCTCTTTTACAGTTTTCAACTCCTTCTTCGTTAATATTTTATCAAAAATCAAAATTTCTTCGCTATTGCGATAATCAACGTATCTTTCATCTATTCTGAATAACTTTGATACAGTCGTGCGGTATTCATTTTCCAAGTACTCTTTCAATGACTTGACAGTCAGCATCTGAATTTCCCCCCTTTTTAGCATTCCGCTTGTCCATCTCTTTTTGTATTTCTGCTATTCTTTTTTGTATAAATGGTTCATTTTGTAATTTTTCAAATCTTTCTTTATCGCAGAATAACTCAAAAGTCTTTTCCGCCGATTCACGCATTTCCTCTTCCGTCGCATAACGAATCAGCGGCTTGTCATGCGGCAGATTCCACCCCTTGGTCTTGACCTTCCCGCTGAGCACATTATAAAGATTCCTGGCGCCTTCTTCCGTCAGCTCAAAACCGCCGCGTTCCAGTATGGAGACATATTTTTTCTTCTTTGCCATTTGGATCCCTCCCAATTTTTCAGTCTGCTTGTTACAAATCTATTGTATCATGGTTTTTGCTGGATGTAAAGGAGAAATGCGACGGAAAATGAGCGAGACTGTGAGAAAGCTATCTGCCGCCAAAGGCGGCGGCTCATGTTCGACAAGCGGAGAGAAAGAATGGCAGCGCCTATAAATCAATATGATGAAATCAATTCTCCCCCTCCCCCACGCCTGCGGGAGCTGCGCTCCCTCCGCCCTTTACGTCCCGGTAACCCACATTCGCCGTTAGCAACCCGACAATGTCGGCTCGTCCCCACGCCCGACTCGGGCGGACCTGCTGCGCAGGAGCAGGCTGTTCTTAAAAATATGCTTGCTGTTAACCCCCGGCTTGGCCCTGCGGGCCGTCGCCGCCCCCCGTTCCGGGGGGCTCAGGATCATCCTTAAACTTATCTCTGATAC
>JAISST010000044.1 GCA_031272945.1 Fusobacteriaceae bacterium | reverse complement strand
GGGCTCGTGAAAGGCACGGGCAGCATTCTCTTCGAAGGCAAAGAAATTCTGGGTCAATCCACCGACGCCGTCGTAGCGGAGGGAATCACCCTGGTTCCCGAAGGAAGACGCGTCTTTTCCAATCTGACGGTTTTGGAGAATCTGAAAATCGGCGCCTTTATGCGGGAAGACTCGCTGGATCAGGACCTCGACTGGATCTATTCCCTGTTCCCGATCCTGAAAGACCGTTCCTGGCAAATGGCGGGAACCCTCTCGGGCGGAGAGCAGCAGATGCTTGCCATCGGGCGGGCGCTGATGTCAAGACCCAAGCTCATCATGATGGATGAACCCTCCCTGGGCCTTGCGCCCTTGATTGTGCAGGGCGTTTTCGCCATCATCCGCGAGATCAACCGACAGGGCGTGACGATCCTCCTCATAGAGCAAAACGCCAATATGGCCTTGAAAGCGGCCGATATGGGCTATGTGATGGAGACGGGGGAAATCACCATAGTAGGGACCGGAGCGGAGCTTTTGGAAAATGAAGCGGTGAAGGCGGCTTACCTCGGGAAGGCGAGGGGGTAAGGAGGGGGATTATGCGCGTTTTTTATCTTATTCTCCTGTTCTTGTGCTTAACGCCGGTCTCCCGCGTCACCGGGGCAAGAGGCCCGTCGCAAAAGGAGCAGAACGCTGTCGCGCGGATGTTTGCGCCCAAAGATGAACGTGAGGTAAGCGGGGTCATCTACAACGCGATCCTGCGGCGGGAGAGGGAATGCGATCTGTCCCGGTTCCGGCTGCCGCAAACAATCTTCTTCGCCCATTACGATCCCCTGAAGCTCGTTGAAAGCAACCCCGCGCTGCAATATGTGGCGAGGTACCGCTGCGCCATCCAGAACGGGATTGTCATCAAAGTCTCTTTTGAATACAAGCCGGTTCCCGTCTCTTACAACGCGCAGTTGACACAGGCAGCTGAAAAAGGGGTAAAAACCATCCTCAAGCGATTGCGGTCGGACTATACCCCGGAGGAGCTTGTCTGCGCAATCAGCGATTACATCGCGATTAACTGTCGTTACGCCTATCTCCGGGACGGAAAAACCCCCGATATGAAAGCCGGCAACGCCTATGCGGCTCTGGTTGGTCATCGGGCCGTGTGCGACGGATACGCGGGCGCTTTTATGTTGCTGGCCCAACTCTTCGGCCTTGAGGTCCGAAAAGTGACCGGCGTGACGCAACCCGGGAATGTCACCCACGCGTGGAATCTGGTAAAAGTCGACGGCAAGTGGTACCACGTCGACGTCGCCTGGAACGATCCGAGTCCCGATAAAGCGGGTTACGCAGGCCATGCGTATTTGCTGCTCTCCGATAACGCCATAGGCAGTTGGCGCGGCGCGAAGGAGATCCACGCCTCCTGGCGCAAGGATATTCCGAAAGCGGACAGCCGGAAATATGACGACGCCTTCTGGCGGTATGAGCGAAGACCGATTTCCTTCACGAAAATGCGTTTTCAAGACTATGAAGATAAAATCGCCCGGACGTCCTTTGAAGATGTCATCCGGGAAGCGGTCAAGAAAAAGGGCGAAGCCAATGTGGAACGCTTCGGGTATCGCAAAGATCAATTGACGGAAAAAATGCGGCAACTCTACCCCAAGATCGGCTTTCGCTATGAAACCAACGAAGACGGCGTTGTGTTGAGTCTCGGCAGATGGGAAGGGATTTGAGGAGTCGACAGACAGAAAGATTAAAACAGGAAACGGCCGCATAGCGCGGCCGTTTCCTGTTTTTATAACAACTTTTTTATTAAAGAGGATTTCTTCAGATTTCCATCTCCAGCAGAGCCATGCAGAGCGACTTGCCGTGCTTGTCCATGGCGAGGCTCCTGGTGACGCCCCCGTTTAAGGTCTTGTCGAGCACAAAATTCATTGCCCCGAGGCTGTCGATGTCATAGCGTACGACGTCCCCTTTGCAGATATCGGAAAAATAGGCCTTCACTTTTTCCGCGGTCACTTTTTCCTTCAACAGCGGATAGTCCTTTTTGTCCCAGGCTATGACGGAAATATTGGAGATGTCTCCTTTATCGCCGGTTCTGGAATGTGCGATTTCTTTCAGTTTCATCGTTACGCCTCCTCGTAGTTGACTTTGATTGTGACGGCATCCCGGGGGATGAAAATCGAGCAGATGGATACGACTTCCGTCACTTTTTTTGTGGCGCCCGCGCCTCCCGCCGGTCCGTTGGTATAGAGGGCCTCCACTTCGTTCCCGATCAAAGCCGCGTTCTTTTGATCCTTTGTCCGGGCGGCTACCCGCAGGCGGATTTCCGCCGGGGCCTTTGGCGTGAGTTTTTCGGAAATCCCGTCTCCATAGAGGGAATTGTAGCCGATGAAGTCGTAGCGGTATTCTTCCGCTTCGACGCCTACGATGGCCAGCCGTTTTTTTGTGACGTCGGCCGCCAACCGCGCTCTTGCCAGGGCGTTTGCGCCGCCGTAGCTGATTTCCCCTTCTCCTATGAAGCAGTCTCTGTATCCGACGCTGACTTTGAGCGTTTCCGGCATTCCGTGGGATGTGGCGCCGTCGGCTTTGACTTTGTCTTTTCCGATTTTTTCAAAGGTCACCCTGGAAAAGTCCGCGGTCACGTCGGGGGTCAGATACCGGGCCGGGTCGTGGATTTCATAGATCATCTGCTCCTTGCAGGTGTCTTCATCGACGAGACCGCCGGAACCCTCGACTTTTGTGACGATCAACGCGCCCGTCTCATCGATTTCCACCAGGGGAAAACCCAGTCTGTCCAGATCCGGTACTTCCTTGAAGCCCGGGTCCGCGTAATAGCCGCCGGTCACCTGTCCCGCGCACTCAAGGAGATGCCCCGCCAGCGTGGCCTGTCCCATTTCCCGGGGGTTCTTTTCCGGGGTCCAGCCGAATTCATAGACCAGAGGGCCTATGGTCAGGGCGGGGTCGGAAACTCTTCCGGTGATGACGATATCGGCGCCCGCCCGCAAAGCTTCCACGATTCCTTCGCAGCCCAAATAGGCGTTTGCCGAAATCAGCTGCTCTTTCATGTCGTCGAGCTTCTTGTCAAATTCCAAAATATCATATTGTCCGTAAAGGGCAAGCTTGTCCGAAATGTCGTCTCCGGTGACAGAAGCGATTTTAAGTCCCGTGACGCCCAATTTCTGCGCGATTTTCTTTGTAACAGCCGCCGCCGATTCCGGATTTGCCGCGCCCATATTGGTGATGACCCGGATGTTCTTTTCCCTGGCCAGCTTCAATATTTTTGTCATCCGCGCTTCCAGCAGCTGATTGTAGCCCTTGGAGGGATCTTTCAGCTTGTCCTGCTGCCCGATGGCAATGGTGCGCTCCGCCAGGCATTCGAAAATAATATAGTCCAGATTCCCTTTTTCCATGAGTTCCACGGCAGGCTCGATACGGTCTCCCGCATATCCCGCGCCGCTGCCGATTCTTATTTTTTTCATGATCTACCATCCTCTTCCGCGATCGCTCGCATTTTTTTAATTTGGCATTATCCTTTTGCCGGGTTATCAGATCGCCCCGGTCACAACTCCCACAACCAGCATTACCAGCGTCGTCATAAAGGCGTAGACAAAGGTGCTCTTCTGATGTTCGGCCAAGTCGATTCCCGACAGGCCCGTCAGCAGAAACGTCGAAGCCGTCAGGGGACTGACGGGGAATCCCGTTGTCATTTGCCCGATAATGGAAGCCCGCGCCACCATAGTGGGGTCAAGGCCGTAAGCCTGCGCCGCCTGCGACAGCACCGGCAATACGCCGAAATAATAGGAATCCGGGTCAAAGACGAGAGAAGCGGGCATGGAAATCACGCCGACAATGATCGGCATGGCCTTTCCGAGAGACTGAGGCAGAAGCTTTACCAGCCCCTGAGCCATGGCCGTCAGCATGCCGGAACTCTGCATAATCCCGATGAAAGCCCCCGCCGCGAACAGCATGCTCGCCATCATCAGAGCCGATTTGGCGTGGGAATCCACGATATCCTTCTGGGTCTTGATATCCCGGTAGTTGATCAGAAGCGCCAGGGACGTCGCGATCATAAATACCACCGCGGGCGGCAGGATCGCTTTCAGCATAACCACAATCGCCGCAAGGATCAGCAGAATATTGATCCAGAAAAGCTGCGGCCGCTTCAGTCCCTTGTCATCTTTGGCCGTGTCCGACGCTTCGTCGAGGACGACGGCATCAAGCGTATCCTTCAGTCTGTTCTTTTCTCTCTTCCCGAGGAAAACCGCCACGAGTACGATAAAGATCAATCCCGCCGCGAAGGGAACGAGAATCGGCGTGAAGATCTTGTCCACGCTGGAATTCAAGGCCGTAATGGCCCGCAACGTGGGTCCTCCCCAGGGAAGGATGTTCATGGTTCCCGCGCCCAGGGCCGTCAGGGTCGCAAGGGTCGTCATCTTCATGCCCATTTTTTTATAGAGCGGCATCATGGCCGGGATCACAATCAAAAACGTCACGGCGCCGGAACCGTCCAAATGGACGATACAGGCCAGAACCAGGGTCCCTACGGCGATTTTGACCGGATCTTTTCCGACGGTCTTCAGGATCTTATTGATAATCGGCTCAAATGTCCCGGCGTCGGTCAGGATCCCGAAGAAAAGGATCGCGAAAATGAACATGACGCCCGTGGGCGCGATGCTCGTCAAGCCTTTCGTAATAAAGGTTCCCAGGGTCTTGATGGTGAAGACGCCTTTTTCCAGTTTGATCAGCCCCGCGTATCCCGCGATGAGACAGCTGACAATGGGGACAAGGATCAAAGCAAGCATGGTTTGCAGCCTTTTTGTCATGATCAGGACCAGAAGCGCCGCGATGGTTATTACTCCAAATAAACCTAACATATAAAGTTTGCACCTCCTGCAAATGTTGTTGCGCGCTGCGTTGCTCCAGTATTGCAACGAAGGAAATTCCACGAAATTCAAACAGATTCCGGATTCCCTGTACATTCTACAAGCAATTTTCATGCCAGTTTGATTTGGCCTTTTCCGGGTCAGAAGAAAGCTGATCATTCTAAAATAATGGAAATATTATTTTTTTTCCGGCGGAAATCATAGCGAAACATTCGTCAATCATCCGACAGGATGATTCTAAAAACATAGAATTTTATTTTTCGCAATTCCAAAATATTGGAAATTGTTCTTGACATCGGGGAAAAATTGCGATAATATGGATATGGAAAACGAAAGCCCGCCGTAGGCTGAAAGGAGAGGTCATGGATATCACAAAACTGTCCCGGACGGAACTGGACGAAATTTTCGGAGATTTTTTGGAGGGGATTCTGATCTTGGCGGCAGACTTCAACATTCTTTACTTCAACCGTTCTTACGGAAATTTTACGGGACTGGATCTCGACCGGGCCAAGGGAAAGCCGCTGCTGGAATTCCGCCCCGGGGCCAAAGCGCCGGGGGTTCTTTTGACGCAGAAACCGATCCACGGGGAATTGCGGAAGGAAAAGGAAGAGGAATATTTTGTCAATATCTACCCGCTGTATGAAAAAGGGCGGCTGACCGGCGCCATCTCCGTCGTGACCTATCTGCGGGACGCGAAATTCCTGCGGGACCGGGTGCAGGAGCTCGAACGGAAACAGCGGATCCTGGACGATCTCATGCGGGAGAGAAACGGAACCCGGTATACGTTTGCGGATATTCTGGCCGAGAGCGAATCTTCCCGGGACGCGGTGTGGAAGGCAAGAAAAGCGGCCGCCTCCGATATCAGCATTCTGCTGGAGGGGGAGAGCGGAACCGGAAAGGAAGTTTTCGCCCAGGCCATTCACAACGAGAGTCCGCGTAGTTCCAATCCCTTTGTGGTCATCAATTGCGGCGCCCTGTCGTCGAGTCTCCTGGAGAGCGAACTTTTCGGCTATGAGGAGGGCAGTTTCACCGGCGGAAAAAAAGGAGGAAAAGCGGGCCTTTTCGAGGCGGCAAACAACGGCACGATCTTCCTGGACGAGATCTCGGAAATGGAATTTCCGCTCCAGGTGAAGCTCCTGCGGGTCTTGCAGGAGCAGTCGGTCCGAAGGCTCGGCAGCGTCAAAGAAATCCCCATCAACGCCCGGGTCATCTGCGCCTGCAACGTGGACCTGCTCCGGCATGTGCTGGACGGAAAATTCCGGAAAGACCTGTACTACAGGATCGCGGTGCTTCATTTCCATATTCCGGCTCTCCGGGAGCGAAAACGGGACATCATTCCCCTGGTGGAGCTCTATATCCGGCGTTACGAGCAGAAATACCATACAAAGGTTACGATGACGGAGCGGGCAAGGGATTGTTTCATGGCCTACGAGTGGCCGGGAAATATCCGGGAGTTGAAAAACGCCGTGGAATACGCGCTCTTTATGCTGACGGACAATACCATTGACTTAAACGCCCTCCCCTCTTCCCTGCAGGGGCTGACAGGGGCCGGGCAGACGGTCATCGAGCCCCTGGGACCCCGGATGCGTCGCATGGAAAGGGAATTCATCCAAAAGGTGCTGGACCGCTTCGGCAGAACCGTGGACGGCAAGAAAAAGGCCGCGGCGGCGCTGGGAATCTCTCTTGCAACGCTGTACAACAAATTGGGGGAAAAATGAGTCGCCTTCATTTTGGAAAAAACATAAATAATTCTTTTAAAATGCATAAAAAATTGGTATAATGAGATAACCCGAAACAGAAAAGAAATCCCAGGTGATGTTATGTACTTAAAGGCCATAGAAATTTACGGATTCAAATCCTTCGGCGAGAGGAAATATATCGAATTTGACAAAGGGATCACCTCCATCGTAGGACCCAACGGCAGCGGCAAATCCAATATCCTGGACGCCGTCCTGTGGGTGTTGGGCGAACAGGCCTACAAGAATATCCGGGCCCGGGAGAGCTCCGACGTGATCTTTTCCGGCGGGAAGGAGCTGCGAAACCTGCACTTCGCGGAGGTTTCCCTGTCCCTGGACAACAGCGACCGGTATTTTGAATACGAAAGCAATGTCATCAAGATCACCCGGAAGTTGATTCTCAAAAAGGATACGACCGAAAGCGAATACTATATCAATGACAAAAAAGCGCGGCTCAAAGACATCGCCAACATGTTCCTCGATACCGGGATCGGAAAAACGGCCTATTCGGTCATCGGTCAGGGGAAAGTCGAACGGATCATCAATTCCCAGCCCAAAGAGATCAAGAGCATCATCGATGAAGCGGCGGGAATCAAAAAATACCAGAACAGCAAATTTGAGGCCCAGAAAAATCTGGCCAATTTTGGAATTGAACTCGATAAAATCAACATCATGGTCAAAGAAAAGCAGGAGCAGCGCAACAAGACTGAAAAACAGGCCAACGAGGCCCGGAAGTTCGTCGAACTCCGAAATGAGAGAGACCGTCTCGCCAAGGGCATGTACCTGGCGGAGCAGGAAAAAAAGAACACGCAACTGGAAGCGGAAAAAACCAGAAACGTGACCGACGCCGAAAAATTGAACGCCCTGCAGACGGAATGGAATGAAATCAAAGCCCGCATCGAGGCCATCAAGACAGAGCGGGATGAAATCGATAAAAAAATGGACGAAATCGACGCCCAAAACAAAGATCTCAACCAGCTGATCCGGGATACGGAAAAAGAACGGAATACCGATGAAGGCGCCGTCAACAGCTGCAAAAACGTGATCGGAATCCGGAACGACAATATCGGGAAGCTGACCGGACGAATCGGCGAATTTGAGGAGAAGCGGGCGGCCAATCTCAAAGAAAAGGAAAATTTTGAGGAACGCCTGAAAATCCTGGAGCGGGACAACCTCCAAATGGATGCGGCCCTTGAGGACCTGCGGGGGAAACTCAAGGCAAAACAGGATGTTTACGACGCGAAAAACAAAGAAAAAGGCAACTTGCAACTCCGGCAAAACCAGCAACATCAAAATGTCGAAGATTATACCAGAAGAATCCGGGAACAGAAAGCAAGGCTGGACGAACTGAAAAAAGAAAGCGCCAAATGGGAAAAAGACATCGCCGCGGCCCGGATTGACAAAACCGGGAAGGAAGCGAAGTTTGCCGCCAAGGAAACGCTTTTGGCGGAAAAAAAGATCAAAGAATCCGTCCTGTCGGAACAGAGTTCCGAAAAATCCAAAAGACACAGCGAACTGGGCAGAAAGATCGAGCAGGACTCCCGGGAATACAACATCGCCGCGCAAAAGCTGAGTTCCCTCGAGATCGCGGAAGAACAGAACGCGGGCTACTCCGAAGGGGTCAAAGAAGTGCTGGCCAGCGACATCGAAGGGATTGAGGGGACCTTCGTCTCCCTCGTCAATATCCCCGAGCGCTACGAGCTGGCCATATCCATGGGCGCCGGCGGCAACATGCAGGACATCATCGTGGATTCGGGCGAAACGGCCAAAAAATGCGTAGAGCTCTTGAAAGCCCGGAAGGCGGGAAGGGCCAATTTTCTTGCGCCCGATACGATCCGCAGCGGCGGGCGGAAAGCGCCCGAGGCGGGCATCAAAGGGGTCATCGGCCTCGCTTCCGATCTTGTCAGCACCGACAAGAAATATGAGCGTTTCGTGGAATTTGTGCTGGGCAGCATGCTGATCGTGGATAACATGGATACGGGTCTCGCCATCTTGCGGAAAAACGCTTTCAGCGGCAGCGTTGTCACGCTCTCGGGGGAAGTCTTCAGCGCCCGGGGGAGAATTTCCGGCGGTTCCTCCAATAAAAGCGGCGTCAATCAACTTTTGAGCCGGAAAAGAGAAATCAAGGTACTGCGGGAAAAAGTCGGCGCGCTGGATAAAGAGATACAGAAAAACCGGAAAGAATACGAGGCCCTCGGAAAAGACATCGAGGAAATCGAAAGCGCCGCCGAAGATCTGCAAAAAGCCGTCAAAGATTTGGGCGAAGAAATCGAGACAGACCGGAAAAGTCTTCTGGAAGCCGCAGGGCTCGTGGAACAACTGGAACGAAACGGCAATACCATCGAAGGCGACAAGAGAATGGCCGAGGACTATCTCCAGAATTATGATAAAATGATCTCGGAATTCCAGGAAGCGTGGGAAGACCTCGAAGACAAGATCAAGACCTTTGAGACGGAATTGGGGGAACTGGATCAGGAGCTGATTGAGCTCAAAGCGGTCATTGACACCCGGACGAGAGAATCCGAGACCAAAAGAATCGCCTATGAGACATTGAAAACGAATATCGAACACGCGCAAAATACCGACGAATCTCTCGAAAGAGAAATTCAGCAGGCCCGGACGGAAATCGAGGGGGACCGGAACGATATCCGACTCAACGAGCAAAAAATTCTGGAACTGACGGAAGCCATTAAAAATCTAACGGAAAAAATCAACGATCTCAACCGGCGGTATGATGCGGCGGCAACCGGCGTCGGCGATCTCCGGGAGAACAGAAAGAAACTGGAAGAGGAAGAAAGAAAACGGAACGACGACCTCCGGGATACCCAGGACAAAATCGTGGACAAAGAGCGCTCCGTGGAAACCGCGGCCAAAAATATCGAGCGCCTGACGGGGGATCTCGTGGGGCTGGAAGAATCCTTAAAAGAACTGGCAGGCGTGGAAGCCAGGACCGTGGACCCGGAAAATCTGCCCGCCGTCAAAGAGGAAGTCTACCGCTTGAACTACAAAGTCAAAGACTACGGCGACGTGAATCTCCTGGCCATCAAAGAATTCGAGGAAGTGCAGGAACAACTGCAAGAATTGAAAAAGCAGACCGACGATATCGTCCAGTCCCGGGAAAAACTCCTGGTGGAGATCAGCGGTCTCGACGGCGACATCCGGGAGCGGTTCTACCGGGCTTTCGATGCCATCAATGAAAATTTCGCGGCCATCTGTGAGGACACGCTGATCAACGCCGACGGAAAGCTGGAAATCGTGGACCCGGACAATTTCGACGAATGCGGGATCAATATTTCCGTCAAATACAGAAACAAAAAAAGACTGCCCCTGTCGCTTCTTTCGGGCGGTGAAAAATCCATGGTCGCCATTTGCTTTGTCATCGCGATCTTCAAATTCAAACCCAGCCCCTTCGCCTTTCTGGATGAGATCGAATCGGCGCTGGACGAGACAAACACCATGAAACTGCTCAAAAAACTCAAAGGCTTTACGAAAGAGACCCAGTTTATCCTCATTACCCACAACAAGACCACCATGACCCAGTCTGACGGCATTTTGGGCGTCACGATGAACAAGGAAGTCGGCGTGACGGAAATCCTGGGCGTCAATATTCTCGGCCTGGACAAATTTATCAAAGAGAACAGGGGCACGGCCCTTACGGCAAAAGAAATCAAGGCTCTTCAAAAGAAAAAATGAAGCCTCCGATCGAATGAAAGAGGAAATCCATGAAGTTTTTATCCTATATTTACTATTTGATTACGACCTGCCGCAATTTTCTGTATGACGCGGGGATCCTGCGGGTACGGAGCGTCCCGGGCGTCGAAATCATCTGCATCGGCAATATCACCGTAGGCGGTACCGGCAAAACGCCCGCCGTGCAATATTATACGAAACGCCTGCGGAAAATGGGGAAAAAAGTCGCCGTCGTATCGAGAGGATACCGGGGCAAGCGCAAAAGAGAGCCGCTCCTGGTCAGCGACGGCAAGATGATTTTTTCCACGGCCTTCGAAAGCGGCGACGAATCCTATATGCACGCCCTCAACCTCAATGTGCCTGTGATTGTCAGCGTCAACAGGCGTCGAGGCTGTTTGTTTGCCAAAAAACATTTCGACGTGGACACGATCATCCTTGATGACGGCTTCCAGCACCGGAAGCTCAAGAGAGACAGGGACATCGTACTTATCGACGCGACGAATCCTTTCGGATACCGGGAACTGCTGCCCAAGGGGAGACTGCGGGAGAGCTTCAAGAAAGCCCTGCCCCGGGCCAGCGAGTTTATCATCACGAAATCGGACCTGGCGGGCGAAAAAGAAGTGGAAAAAGTCCGGCGTTTCCTGAAATTCAAAGAAAACAAGGCCGTTTCCCTGGCTAAGCACGGCGTCGTCTCCCTCTGCGATATGTACGGAAACCCGAAGCCCCTTTTCTGGATCAAAGATAAGAGGATCCTGCTGTTTTCGGGGCTTGCCAACCCGCTGAATTTTGAAAAGACCGTGATTTCCCTGAATCCTTCCTATATTGAAAGAATCGACTTTATGGATCACCACAACTTGAAAATCAGGGATCTGAACATGATCCAGAGACGGGCGGAGAGCATCAAAGCCTCCTTTATTCTCACGACGGAAAAAGACATGGTGAAAATGCCGGAAAACTTTGTCATGGAGAACTTGCTTGTCTTGAAAATCGAATTTACCATGATTGAAGATCATTCCCTGAAACCTTTGGAGAAAAAATATGAAAAAGGGACGCAAAATTAAAAAAGACCCCGCCTACCGGGAGCGGGTCGCGCAAAAGACCCAAGCGGAAAAAGAACAAATCCGCCTGTTGCGGGAAAAAGACCGGAAGGTCCTTGTGGCCATGCTGGAAACCCGGGGGAAAACCGCTGTGCTTGGTGAATACGCCTGCTTTTTGGATAAAAGGCGCTTTTTTTCTGTGGACTTTGAGGGAAATATCCACAGAAAAGGGCAAAATTTTCTTTTCCCCATCTTTTCATTTTTTGAAGACCCGGAGCTCTTGACCGACGCGCTGTTGGAATTGGCGGACCCCCGGGAGAAAATCCGCGTATCAAAAATCGACCGCAGGGCGGAACTCCCCGCGGAAGTGGCGGCGGAAAACTTCCTGAAGACCATGGTCCGGGGAGAGTCTGTTTTTGCCCTTTCCTTCGGGAAAGAGTTGTTCTTGAAAGACCAGACGCTCTTTTTCCGACTTGCGGCCCGATTCGCCCTTGCGGGGAATATCCGCAGCCTCAAGCCCCTGTGGGTCTTGGCTTTCGAGCCTTTTGCGGAGAAAATTACCGGAAACGGGGATTTTGACGACCCGGTTTTTTACGCGTTCCTGTCGTATTTGACAAAATACCGGGACGATTTTTACGATCCGAAGAATTTGCCCGCCCTTTGGGAAAAGGACGGCGGGCGGTTTTTAAGTCCGTCGGAACTTGTGACCATCCTTGCGGAAGACGGCGCGTTATCCGTCCGGGAGCGGCTGGAACTGGGCTGTTATTTGCGCCTGCTGGAAAAAAAGGACTTTGGGGAGGAGAAATATCTGAGGATCCTGAATTACGAATACGCAAGGCTCCGGGAAAGAAAGGGACAGGCGGCCCGGGACCCCGACGACCCCTGGGAAAGCCTGCTGCTCCGAAA
>JAISST010000042.1 GCA_031272945.1 Fusobacteriaceae bacterium | reverse complement strand
TGATCTCCGGCGTGGGGTTTGCCATGGCAAAAATTACGGCGTCCTTGTTCATTTTCCGGACCATATCCTTCGTAAGGATATTGGCGACGGATACGCCGATGAAAATATCGGCCCCTTCGATGGCGGTGTTGAGATCTCCCTTGATATCGCCGATATTGGTGACTTCCGCCAGAAACGTCATGTTAAAATCATAGTAATCCTTGTCGCTTCTGCGCAGGATCCCCATCTTGTCGACGGCAAGAATATTGTGGACGCCCATAGCGATCAGCATCTTGATGATGGAACTGCCGGCCGCTCCGGCGCCACAGACAACGGCTTTCACATCGGCAAATTTTTTCCCGGTGAGTTTGAAGGCGTTGATCATCCCGGCAGTTGCCGCGATGGAGGCCCCATGCTGATCATCATGAAAAACCGGGATGTCCAGCTCTTTTTTGAGCCGCGTCTCGATCTCGATACAGCGGGGAGCTCCGATGTCCTCCAAGTCGATTGCACCGAAGGTGGGCGCGATATTCTTGATGGTCCGGATGATCTCATCGGTATCTTTCGTGCCCAGAGCAATGGGAAGGGCATCGATGCCCGCCAACTTCTTAAAGAGCATACTCTTCCCCTCCAGTACGGGTATCCCCGCCTCGGGTCCGATATCGCCGAGACCCAGTACGGCGCTCCCGTCGGTAATGATCGCCAGCATGTTGCCCTTGGCCGTATATTTGTAGGCGTTATTGACGTTTTCGGCAATTTTCCTGCACGGCTCCGCTACGCCCGGCGAATAATAAATCGACAGATCGTCTATGTTATTGATTTCCACTTTCGGTTCCACAGAAAATTTGCCCTTTGCTTTTTCATGCGCTTCCAGAGATGTTTCATAGAGATTTTTCACTGCCATAGCCATCACTTCCGTTTAAAATCTTGTTTGTGGAACACATTACAATAAGTATAACACGTTTGGCGGCTTTGTCAACAATTTTCCGAGGTCCGGGCAAGAAATAAAAGCGACATGCGTTTATCAGACATGTCGCCTATTTTCCGTACAATATGACTCAATCCCGGCAAATACCTTCGGCTATGGCTACTTTTTCCACCTCGGCCGCCACGGCCTCAGCCACTCTCTTATCAAAGGCGCCAGGAATAATATAATCGTCCCGCAGCTCCTCCTTTTTGATCAAGGAAGCCAGACCTCGTGCAGCCGCAAGTTTCATAGGCTCCGTGATCTTTTTGGCCCTGGCCCGCAACGCTCCCTTGAAAAGCCCGGGAAAGACCAGAACGTTATTGATCTGATTGGGGTAGTCGGAACGACCGGTCCCTATGATCCGCGCGCCCGCTTCTTTTGCAAGGGCGGGATCAATTTCCGGCGTAGGGTTCGCCAGAGCAAATATCACGGGATCTTTTTTCATGGTCCTGACCATATCGGCCGTCAAAATGTTGGCAACCGACACGCCGATAAAGACATCGGCGTCCCGGATCGCAACGTCAAGTTTTCCTTCGACGTCTTTGGCGTTGGTCATCCCCGCGATCTCCTTCTTGGAAAAGTCGTAACGATCCATATTGCTCCGTCGGATGATTCCTTTGCTGTCAAGTGCCAGCACATCCCGCACGCCAAGGGCCAAAAGCATCCGCACAATAGAGCTCCCCGCGGCGCCGGCGCCGTTTACGACAGCTTTTACATCGGCAAATTTCTTTCCCAAAAGCGTAAAGGCGTTGATGAGTCCCGCGGCTACCACCACGGACGTTCCGTGCTGATCATCGTGAAAAACAGGAATATCCAGTTCTTCCTTGAGGCGACGTTCGATTTCGATGCAGCGGGGCGCCGAAATATCCTCCAGATTGATGCCGCCAAAAGAAGGCGTGATCAATTTGATGGTCCGGATGATCTCCTCGGTATCCTTGGATTTGATGCAGATCGGAAAGGCGTCTACGCCGCCGAATTCTTTAAACAGAATGCACTTTCCCTCCATAACCGGAAGCCCCGCCTCAGGGCCGATGTCGCCAAGGCCCAGCACCGCCGACCCGTCCGTAATCACCGCCACCATATTGGATTTGGCGGTATATTCGTAAATATCGCCGGGATTCTTTTCGATTTGCAGACAGGGGGCCGCCACGCCCGGCGAATAGGCCCTTGAAAGATCCTGCAAATTCTCGACCTTCACTTTGGAAACAACGGAAATCTTTCCGTGATTTGCTCTGTGCATTTTCAATGATTCTTCATATACATCCTGACTCATCTAAAACCTCCTATATGTAAATTTTATTTTTAACGAATCTGTGTGAAATCATCTATTTTTCAACGAAAAATTTCTGAAAAGCTTGACAAACGCACAACCATCGGTTATGATATTATTTAGTAAATTCAGAAATTTCAACCGAGGGATTATGAAAAAAGAAAACTTCAAATGGTGGATTCTCATTCTTTTGTCCGTGGTCAATATGACTACGGCCGCAGTCTATGTCTGGAGCATCTTCAACCTGCCGCTGATGCGGGCGACCGGCTGGCCGCTCCCCCGGGTGTCCTTTGCCTATTCGCTGCAAACGCTCTTTGTCTTTGCCGGAAGCTTCCTCTCAGGGAAGATTCAGACCTACCGCAACACACGGATTCTTATGTGGACAGGCGCTTTATGCTGGAGTTTCGGCTGGATCTTCGCGGGCTTGGTGAGAAGTCGCGCGCTGTTTTATTTTTTCTTCGGAGTGATGGGCGGCGTCGGCAACGGCATCCTGTACAACGTCATCATCGCCGCCATCGGCCGATGGTTTGCAGACCGCAAAGGCATGGCGCTCGGCGTTGTGACAGGCTTCGGCGGACTTGCCCAAATGATTGTCTCCCCGGTCGGTAATTTCCTGATTGAGCGCAAAAACGTCTTTCAGGCCTTTACCTGTATCGGGCTGTCATTCGCGGTGATTACGCTGACTTCGGCCGTTTTCTACCGCTGGCCAGGTAATGAAGAACCGGGCGTTTCCATTCTGAAGGAACCCGCGGGCGCTGTTCCCGACCGGGTCAATTTTCTTTTGCTTTGGTTTATCTTTTTTTCCTGCGCCTGCTCGGGTCTCACCATGTCCGGCCACGCATCCAACATGGGCCAGGCCTTGGCGGGTCTTGACGCAAGACAGGGCGCTATGCTGGTCATGCTCCTTTCCGTCGCGAGTTTTCTCGGAAGGGTCGTGATGGGCCTTCTTTCAGACAAGATCAAGACCATGGACATCGTGCTTTTTACGATTTTATCCCTCCTGGCCGGCATGATCAATCTCGCGCTCTGCAGGGGACTCGCCCAATATCTTATTTCCTTCTGCCTGATTTTCTTTTCCTTCGGCGCCGCCATGTGTATTTTCCCCAAGATTGTGGCCGAGCAATTCGGTAATGAGCGGGTCGGTCGCAACTGGTCCATATTTTTCAGCGCCTACACGCTTTCCGCCTTGATCGGGCCCAGTCTGACCTCGATCTTTGTTCACAGATTGGGTTCCTACCACTACGCCTTTTATTTTGCCGGTACGCTGCTCAGTCTGTCGCTGGTCTCTTACGCCTTTGTCCGCAAGAGAATATAGGCAACCGCAGTAATCCTGACGATACAGCCCGTATTCCCGGGACATCCGGACGCTTTTCTGAAAGCGTCCTTTTTTCTTGAAATCCGCAGGCAGATATTTGACGCCATGGCACAAAGAAAGTCTCTCGCCGGTTTCATTGATTCGCTCCGCCGATTTGAGCGGGCTGATTGATAAGACCGTCGTGAAATAATCATACCCGGCCTCTTTGGCAACTTCCGCGGTCTTTCCCATACGCAATTCATAACAGATCCGGCAGCGTTCCCCGCCTTCCCGATCGGATTCATGTCCCTTCACGCGCGGATAAAATTCGCCTTCGGGGTCATAAGGCCCCTCAATCAAAGACACAGGGCATTGTCTTAGCGTAACGTAGGCGCGTAACTCCGCAAGACGTTTACGGTATTCCGCCTCAGGATGAATGTTGGGATTGTAGAAGAAAAGACCGAGCCTGAAATGCGGCAGAAGCGTCCCCAACACAGTGGTTGCGCAGGGGGCGCAGCAGACGTGCAACAATAAAGAAGGCTTTTTTACAAAAGCCTTGGTCTTTTCTATTTCCACTTCCATCAGATTATTATAATTCCGTTTCGCGTTATTCATTTAAAAACCCGGTCGAATCTGTATCATGCGTTAAAAGGAAAACTTAAAACCCGCGCCCATCATAAGAAGTGTATTGTTATCGATGATCGGGGACTTGTCCACATCGGAGGAGAAGCGCTCCACGGACATGAAGGCAAGTAAAGTCAATTTTTCTGTCAGATAATATTCCGCCATGAGTTCCAGTTGAGCCGAGTAAGCGGAATCAGCCGAATAAGGCTCCAGGATCTTCCCGCCCGTTTCGTTTTTGTCCACGCCCCAGTAATAGTCCGCATAGTCTTTGGAGTAAAAATTGCCGCCCAAAGAAGGCACAAGGTAAAAACGGTCCGTCACAGCGAAAGGCTTCAATACGCGCACATTACCTTTTACGCCATTCTTCCCGCCGCTGACGGAGACAAGCGCCCTCGTATTGTAAAAGTTGAGATCGTATCCGACGATAAGCCCTGCGGAAATTTGGTAATTGCGGTTGTCTATACTCTGGTAGCCCTCTTTCATATCCTTGGAACGGATTTTCACGCCGTCCAGAGGATTTACAAAGAGAGAAAGCGTAAAGGCGTCCATATCAAAAAAATCCACGCCGATGTTGAAATGCTCGTCAATGAAGAAGTTCTCGATCCGGGTATTGATCACCGGAATCGGAGCGACCATGGAGTTGCCCCGATAGAAATCATTGAGATTCGTAGCCCGGAATCCCAACCCTGCCGAAACCTTGACGCCGGCATAAACCATATTCGCCGCAATAAAAAATAATACAATTTTTGGTAGCCACTTGTATTTGCCTGAATGCATTCGTATCACCCCATCCTTCTGACAGGTCCCATGGCAAGCCCGCAAAGTTTGATTGTTACATATGATCAATAACAGAGTTATCTACTATAGGATCTTTGGAGCGGATTTGCTTCCCTGCCATATTTGTTTTCTTTATTATATCACAAATTTTATAAGATTTCAAGAGAATTCCCCAATTCCTCGGGAAATTCTGAAAAAAACTATTGACTTTTACGCCATAATTTGATAATCTAACATAAGAGAGTATTTTCTCGGGGATGTGGTGTAGTATTTCCATCGTGAAAGGTTTTATCATTTTCAGTATGAGCGATATTCCACTCAAAATTTATCAAACTATTTAAGGAGATGATTTTGTATGAAGAAACTTTTATTGGTAGGCGCTCTCCTCGCGGCCTTTACGGTTGTGACAACTGCGACGGAAGGCTCCAGAGAAAGGTTGAGCGAACTCGAAGCATCGTTGCAGGCTTTGCAGGCGCAAGAACAAGCTGTACTGGAAGCCAGACGGCAGGAGGCGGTATCCGCTCAGGAAAGAATCCGCGGCCAGAAGACCATTCTCGCCCAGATTCAAAAGAGAGAAGCACAGATCGATAAATACATGGATTACAAATTTTTCAAACCCGAATACAAATTACTCAAAGATCGCTACGTAAGCCTCCGGAAAGAGCTGGAAGGAGAAATCCGGAAGCAGGAAGGCGTCGTTCGGAACCTGACCACAAAGTAGTTTTTCCTTTTATGATTTTGTAGATTGTTGTAGAATTTAGGAGGCTATTGTTATGCAAATCAAAAAGTTTATCGTTTTCATGGCTGCCGTTACGATGATGGCCGGTTGTGACATGACCCCCGCCGGAACCGCAAGCGCTCCGAAAGCGCCCGCCGGGATCAGCCTGACCGAAGACGAACTGAAGGCCGCAAACGGAAACAGTAACGTTGTTGCGCAGATGCTCGTACGAAAATCTGTTCTGAGCGAGATCAAATCGAACCCCTTTTCAGCCGAGGAATTGAAAGTCCTGGAAAATGCCAAGGAAAATCTTGAAATTGAATTTTATCTGGACAAAGAAGCTCAGAAAATTGTGACCGTAACGGACGCGGAAGTTCTGAAAGTATACGAAGACAACAAGGATAAACTGGAAAACGCCGACCCTGTGACCGTAATGCCCCAGTTGAAACAGGCCCTCATCCAGCAGAAAATCGGCGCTGAAAAAGTCAATCTGATTAACGGTTTCATCGCAAAATACGGATTAAATGATATTCTGAAGAAGTACATCCCACAGGCTACAGAAGTTCCTGCCGAGACAGGATCCGCTCCGGCGCCTGCCGCGACAGAGACCACGGTTGCTCCGGCAGCCGCTCCTGCGCCAGCTCCGGCGGCCGCTACGCCTCCCGCCGCAACGGAAAGCAACAAACCTGCAGAAGAAAAAAAGAATTAATACGTTCGCTATTGATATCCATAAAAAAAGAGAATTCATGCGATTCTCTTTTTTTATGCGCTTGTACCCGAGATTCCATTCTTTTGTTCGCATAACGAAAAAATGTTTGCCTTTCTCTTGACAATTTTGCCGTTGTAAGTTATATAATATATTAATGCGTCTTACTTCTGTCTGTAATGCAATCGATCATAATTCAACATTTTCCCATCAATTAACCAGGAGGTTCCATATGAAAAGATTTTTAACACTCTGCGCAGGACTTTTGCTTATCAGCGCCCTGACATTGGCCAGCGGCAAGAAAAAACTCGGGATCGTTATGCCCGCCGCGACCCACGGATTTACCGGCGAAAGTATCAAAGCCGCCCAGAAAGGCGCCGAGACCTTTTCCAAGGAAATGAACTTTGATTACCAGTTCCTGACCGCCAACGAATCATCCGAACAAAACAACCAGATTGACACGCTTTTGAATTCCAAAGTGGACGCCATTGTCCTGTGGCCCCTGAACGGAAACGAACTCCGCTCCGCCGCCATGAAGATCGTGGAAGCCAAGATTCCGCTTGTGATCTATGACAGGCTCATCGAGAACTTTACGCCCACGGTGGAAGTCATGGGAGACAATTTCACAATCGGCGAAAAAGCCGGCGCCTATTTCAGCAAATACTTCGCCGAAGAATTAAAAAAGGGCAAGGTAAACCTGCTTGAATTCAAAGGAGACAATTCCACAGTTCCCCAGCAACGGACAGACGGCTTCAACAAGACCGCCGACAAAAACCTCAATTGGTACCAGGCTTTTTCCACGGACTGGCAGCGGCAGAAAGCCCGGGAGCAGATGGAAAACTTCCTCAATAACGGCAAAAAGGAAGACGTGGAAAGCATCCGCGGGATTTTCACCCATGACGACGAAGTGGTATTGGGTATATTGGACGCCATCGCCGCCTATGACGGCAACAAAAAGATCAACATCAAGTTGATCAGCGGCGTTCAGGCCAACAAGGACTTTTTCGCGGCTCTGGAAGCTTACAAAGGCAAGATCGACCTGATGACCTACTCCTTCTCCCCCGTTATGGTAAGAGACGCTGTGAAAATCGGCGGAGAAATCCTGAACGGCAAATCCTACAGCGGCCTTGTGCTTCTACCCACGGTGGAGGTAGACGGTTCCAACTATAAAGAATACATGAATTCCGAAGAATACAAATTACGGTATGAGGACTGACCATCTTTAAAATGGAATCACAATTCGAAATTGAACCATAAATGCCGACAGGGGCGTACGGGCGTACGCCCTTGCCGTTAAATTCCCGTTAAGGGGGTGAAAACCTTGCTTTTGGAAATGAAAAATATCTCAAAATACTTCGGGCCTGTGGCCGCGGTCAAGAATGTATCCCTTCAGGCGGCAGCCGGAGAAATCCTCGGCCTTTTGGGCGAAAACGGCGCGGGCAAATCCACATTGATGAATGTGTTGGCGGGAGTATACCCCGCCGATTCGGGCGAAATTTTCTTTGACGGAAAGAAACTCGAGCATATGACAAATAAAAAGGCCCGGGAAGCCGGAATCCGCTTCATTCACCAGGAACTGAACCTCGTGAACGACCTGACCGTACGTGAAAATCTATTTTTGGGTGAGGAGCTGACCGGTCGCTTCGGTATTGTCGACCGCAAGGAAATGGAGCGCAGATCGATTCAAGTCCTCCGGGATATGGGGCTTGACATCGACGTCAATATGGATGTCCGGGATCTCGAAACGTCCCGGAAGCAGCTGATCGAAATTGCCAAGGCGCTTTTATTTGATGCAAAGCTGATTATTATGGATGAACCCACAACAGCGCTCACAAATCGCGAGATCGACATGCTGTTTTCCATCATGCGCCGACTGCGGGAAAAAAATATCGCCATGATCTATATCTCCCACAAAATGCCGGAACTCTTTGCCATATGCGACCGTTATACGGTATTGCGGGACGGCATGTTCATCGAAAGCGGACGCTTTTGCGACATCGACGAAGGACGGGCCACGGAGCTTCTCGTGGGAAAGAATATCCTGAACGAAGTTCTGACCAAAGATCCGGTACCAGAAGACGTATTGATGGAAGTGAAGCAGATTACGGCAGCCGGTAAATTTGAGGACGTCTCCTTCCATATCAACCGCGGCGAGATTGTTGCCGTAACCGGACTTCACGGAGACGGCAGGGATTTCTTGGCCGAGGCCCTTTACGGCGTGTGCAAAATCGACTCGGGAGAAGTGTGGATAAACGGCAGGCGTCTATCTTACAAAAGCGTAAAAGATACGCTGCGTAACGGCGTTTCCATGGTACAGCGCAACCGGAAGGAGCGTTCCATCATCAAAGATCTCACGATCCTCAACAATTTCTCGATCTCCAAGTTTATCGCCGACGGCAGCCGTCGCTTCGTCGACGATGCCCGGGAGGAGAGCGCTTTTCTTGCAAGAAAAGAAGGACTTTCCATAAAGGTGGAAAGCCACAACGACTATATAACAGCCCTCTCCGGCGGGAATCAGCAGAAGGTGATCATCGCCCGCTGTCTCGAACTTGATTCCTCTGTGATTATTCTGGACAACCCGACTCAGGGCGTCGACGTAGGCGCCAAGTTTGAGGTCTACAAGATTATCACCCAATTGGCCAGGGAGGGGAAGGCGATTTTGATCTTCACCCAGGAATTTCCGGAAATTTTCAAAGTAGCCGACCGCTGTCTCATCATGTACCGCGGACGGATCGTAAAAGAGCTGCCGCGGAACGAATTTAACGAAATCGATATGATGGGTTACGCCGTGGGAGCAAAAACGGAGGTGCGCCATGCCACGGTCTGATGCCGGTAGCTTCAACCTGAAAAAAATCTATAAAGAGTATACTTTTTTGTTTTCTTTTATTGTGCTGGTCATCATAGCGACCTGCATAAACCACTCGTTCCTTTCGTGGCAGAATCTCTCGACGCTGGCGCTGCAGGCCTCCATCAAGGGGATCATCGCCTTGGGCATGTCCCTTGTGATCATATCGGGCCAGATTGATCTCTCGGTGGGTTCCATGACCGCCCTGGTGGCGGGCCTGGGGGTCGTTGTGCTCAATCACAGCAAAAGCGCCGTCCTGACGCTTTTATTCTGCGCCGCCTTCGGAACGCTCTTGGGCGCCGTCAACGGCCTTCTGACAAACCGCGGCAAAATCGCCCCGTTCATTGTGACCCTCGCCACCATGAGCGCCTATCGTTCCATCATCGTGCAACTGGGTCAGGGCGGCCCTTTCAATATCGACATGGGCATCGTCATGAGCTTCCGGATGATCGCGGCGGGAAAAATCATGGGTATCCCCAATCTGGCTCTGATATTCGTCGTCATTACCCTCTTGATGATCGCTTTCATGAAATACAGCAAATTCGGTCGTTATGTCTATGCCGTGGGCTCCAACGAGACGGCGACCTTTCTGACCGGCGTCAATGTGGTCAACGTGAAGACCCTCTGCTTCGTAATAACCGGTTTTCTTACCGGAATTTCGTCCTTTTTGCTCGCTTCCCGGCTGACATCCATTACGGCGGCCAATGTGGGCACGGCTTTCGAAATGGACGCCATCGCCGCTGTGGCCATCGGCGGGATTTCCATGTCGGGAGGCCGTGGAAAACTCGTGGGGACCTTTCTGGGGATGATCATGCTCCAGATGATTGAAGGCATCCTCATCGCGGCTCGCATCCCCCCATTCCTGACAGGCCTTGTAAAGGGGATCATCATTGTTCTCGCGGTTATTTTTCAAAGAAAGAAATAAAAAATTCTCCGGATCATCCCGGAGTTTTTTTATATTTTTCAATTTTGCACAAGAGCGGCTATGACGTCATGAAATTCCTTGGGCGCGTCAAAGGCCAGCTTCCCTTCTTTTTGATTGACCCGAACCGGCAGGTAGTTTCCCTTGTAATACCAATAGAGGTCTCCGGTCAAAGCGCCGGGGCCTTTTTTATATAGTCTCCAGTTGAGTTCCAGCAGGGGCTCCAATGCCAGGAGCACGTTCCTGTCTTCGACGGGATACAGCAGTACGTCGTGTCTTGTTGGGATTCCCACAAGAGTCCCGTATTTTCCCCGCCACTGATTCTCCAGTGGCAGACGAAGCAGCGCGTTTCCCGCGTAAAAATGCTCCGTAAATGCGTTGAGGACGGCGAAATTTCCTAATTCCTGTCGATGCATAGCTACCGGATACCGGGTTTCGATGTTCTCCTGACCGATGGCAAACAATTCTTTCAAGGATTTTTTCCAGATTTTGGGCATTCCGGAGGACACGTTGGCGATTCCATAAGGAAGGTCAAAGACCAGTACGAGATACAGATCTTCCGACAGTTCTTTGCAGATCAAATCGCCGCCGAAATCCTTTTCATGGATGTCTCCCAGGTATTCCCCCGTATAGATCCGCACGCCCAGGTACTTCCTGACCGCTTCAAAATCGTCGGCGCGTTTGTCGAATTCCTCTAAAAAGCGCCGGTTTTCATCCAGATTTCCGTAAAAGGATTCGATGGTGGCGGCATATTCCCCGGGGGATTTGTCCCGGCAGATCTGCGCGATATTGGAAAGACCGTAACTCTTGACCCGTTCGCCCTTTTCATTCAGCGTATGGACAACGCCTCGAGAAATCTCGACTTTCTCCCCGCGATTCTCAAAATACTTCTGGATTTCCGTCCGGAAGCGACCGTAATCTTTCACATTGGAAAAGGGGGCCCACGCGGGTACGGTATGGGCCGGAACGCTTGTTTCGTCGGGCTTTGCCTGAACCGTTGCCACAGACGACATCAATGAGCCGAATAAATACAAAAATAATATAAAATGCTTCATGGATCGTTCCTCCGGAGAAGCTTTTTCTATAAAATCCGCGTCAAACCGCGGCGTCAGTTTTTTCAAAAATATAGCGGAACAGTAAGCGTAGCGCCACATAGTAGATCGCCGCGCCGAGTAAGGGAAAGGCGTTATGATACCCCGCCACATACAAAAGAGTCTCCTTGTATGTAAAATGGTTCCATGGCGCTACCCTGGCCTCGAAAACCGCGCAATTTGCCCAGATGGCCGAAAGCAGGTACAGAATGGCCAACAAGATCAGGCGGAACAACGCGCGGAGTCTTATCGTAAGAAGCGCCGCAATCAGGAGGATCGGCAGGATCAAGAGCGCGGCGTAGAATACGTCGGTTCCGAAAGCGGTCCCAAAGGCCGACTCGTTCTGCTTGTACTCCGCCATTTCAAGGCGGCACTGGGCAAGATTCAAAAGAAAGCCTGTGAACGTGATCGCAAGGGTTTTGATTGTTTCTTCCAAGATTACTTTCTTCATGGTTCCTCACAAAAATCGAAGGTTTCTTCAAGATATCGAGCCACCCCGTCGGCGGTATTGGGCCACGCTATCCGCTTGAATCTTCCGCTTGCGGCCAGCATGGACCCTTCCATGGCGACGGGGATTCCCGCCGATTCCAGCATGGAAAGATCGTTGTCGGCGTCTCCGAAAGCCATGATTTCATCCTTCTCCATACCGAGCCTTTCCGCCACAAGACGAAGCCCCCGCCCCTTGGTGGCAAATTTATCCACCACATCCAGGCAGCGTGGATGGGATATGCTGAGATCCAGTTCCTTGGCGAAATCCTCCCGCTCCAGTTGACGTTTGACGCTTTGGATGGTCTCTTCGTCGGCCTTGGCCAGAAGCTTTGTCATCGAAGGATACCGATCCAGTTCCGTGATGACCTTCAAGTCGAAATACTGGTTTTCCAGCGATACGATGGCGCCCTGCTTTCGGGAATGGATATAGAGATGATTCTCGTCAAAGCCGTTGTAATCGATGCCGCGATCCGCCAGAAAGCAGGATATTTTTTCCACAAGGGCGGGCGACATGGGGGATTTGTAGATCAGGGCCCCCGCTTCATCATAGATATTGGCGCCGTTGTTGCAAATGAGAAACATGGGTATTCCGAGAGCCTCCCGGAACGCCGACACGGATACAATGCTCCTGCCGCTGGCGATCAAAAAACGCGCGCCCCGCTCATGCAGTTTGCGCACAGCGCCGATGGTGCGGGCTGTCAGGGCGGATTTCCCGTCCAGGAGTGTCCCGTCCAGGTCGCTGGCCACTAATTTTATCATGGGGGCTCCTTTAAAATCTTTATGAATTCCTAAATTTAGAATATCATATTTTGCTCTCAAATGCAATACCGAAATTTGCGGAAATCCTCCGTACCCGCTGTGCCTCTGTGAAACCCATGTTTTCTTATCTCAGGCGGGCGGCAGAATGCGGTCACTGGGGGTGAATTTCGTCCCCCCGCATTACCTGCCACCACCCCAGGGACTTGCGCGCGTTATGCCTCTCAAAAAGCGTTTCCACGGTTTTCTCATCTATCGGCAGATTATCATCCCGGGCCGGTACGCTTTCGGTCTCCCGGACATGAAAATCCTCATGATTCGCTTCGAGGATCAGCGTATTTCCCGTGAGGACACAGGGATGGGC
>JAISST010000019.1 GCA_031272945.1 Fusobacteriaceae bacterium | reverse complement strand
GAAATCATCGTAGACGGCATCGGACGCACGGGCATCTTCCTGGGCGACGGCGGGAGGCTCGAAAACAGCGCTACCGGAACCATCATCGTGAAAAACGGCGGGACGGATAAAGCCACCTTCAGCCCCGATATCGGCATTATCGACATCAGCAGCCAGGGCCCCCTGATCACCGTGGGCGACACGATCTACGACGCGCCGACCTTGATCAACGGCGGCTACATCGAATTTGTGGACGCGCCTCTGGATTTCGGAACCATCAAGATCGCCAGCACCGAAGGAAATATCGGAACAATCTCGGCCGAAAGCCTCGAACAGGGACAGTTCATCGTGCTGCCTCAGGCCACCCAGGGGAATAGCGATCCGGTCCGGATCATCCAATATCTGAAAGGCATCGCCAACATCCCCAATAACGGCTTGGTAACGGCCATCTCCCAGTCGGTGACCTGGCTTGCCGACATCCAGGCGGACCCCTACGACGCCGACAACTACCGGATTGTTCTCGTGAAAGTCCCCTATACGGAAATCACCAACGGTACCCCGGCCTATGAATTCGGCAAAGGCCTCGATGAAATCTACAGCAAGGCCACGGGCGCCGAAATGGACATGTTTGACCAGATCGACATGATTTCGGATAAAGACGAACTGGCTTCGGTCTTCGACATGGAACTGCGGGGTAACGTCTACGCCAACATCCAGCAAAGAATGCTGGACGTCAAGGATACCATAGAAAGCACAAGAGAAGGCCTACGGGAAAACAGCCTCTACACGAAAGAAAATATGCGGATCGGCGCCATGGTAGCGGGAGGCGATACGAAAGACCCCAATGCCGGCGTGGAAGACTACGAGTATAAGACGGCGGGTTTCATGGCCCTGAAAGAATACGCGCTCCGGAGAACCGACGAAAAAGCCTGGTGGGACGTCGCCTTCGGCGTGACGAACTTCGACTTTGACTTCGGCAGCAAAGAAAAAATCTATACCCTGGAAGGCGGCGCGGGCTACTCCCGCCCTCTGGACAAGAACAACCGAATCCAATGGCACGTACAGGGAACGGCAAGCGTCAACCGCCACGAGACCATGCGAAAGATCGAACTGGGCGGCGTGGCTTATCATAATCAAGGCGATTACTATTCCGCCGTCGGCGAAGTCCAAAACAAATTGCGTTATGAAATGACAAGCGCCTCGGGCCTGATTAAAGGCGGCCTCTTCGCTACCTTTGACCTGGGTTACGGCAAGATCAAAGACTTCAAGGAAAAAGGCGACGGCATCGAACTGGCCTTTAAAGAAGCCGGTTTCAAGATCGTAAGACCCGGAGCAGGCGCCGATATCACAGGGAGCAAATACACAAAGAACGGCAAATTCTCCGTGAGCGGCAAACTGACCTACACCCACGACCTGGGAAAACTCTACGACGGCCCCAACCAAATGAAGATCGCAGGAACAAGCGCCGACTACTACGCCCTGGAACTCCCGGATAAAGGCCGCAACGAGGTCAAGATCTCGGCCCAGGCCAAATACGAAACACAAACCGGCGTCAGTGTCGGGATCGACGTAACCCGGACCGAAGGGTCCATGGACAGCACGCGGTATGGGATGAATTTCGCGGTAAGGTTGTAGGGGCGAATTCGCGACTTCTTACGTTCGCGAAGCGAATGTTAGAAGGCCGCGATGTCTCGGCGTCAGCGAGCGTAGCGAGCCACAGCCGAGACTGAATATTCGCCCGGTCCCTCTGGTCTGCCAGGCCTCCATATGATGTAAATACTGGGTAATTTGATCAGCCCTCCAAAGCAACAAGATAAAATATACCGAAAAGCGACCCGCCTGTGATAAAATCACAGGCGGGTCGCTTTTTATTGCTACTCAAAAATCCGCAACACCTTCCCTTTCAACCGCGGCGGGATCTGGTAATCCTCCCGCATGATGGCCTGCAGGGCGTAGAAGGGTTTGTTTTTATAATTTTTTCGCTCCCGCTTCTCATTGTAGATTTCTTCCTCGATATCGTTTTCAAATTCCACGGTAAAATCCTCTTCCTTGTGGATCATCTTCCGGATTTCCCGGTTGTGGGAATTGGAATTCTCGATTTCCTCTTCGGTCCGCCAGCCGTGATTGTCTTTGTCGTAGACGGCCGTGCACGGGATCGCGAAGGCGTTCAACAGCCGGATGAACTGGGGAATCAGCCCCTTGCTGCCGCATTCGATGATGGAATAGTCGTAGCGAAAGACGCCCAATTTCTTGGCCAGCGCCCCCAACACGATTTTATCGGTCTGCCCTTCCACAAGGATCACCCGGCTGGCGAAAAAAAGCTCGCTGCGGTCGGGATTGATCCAGTAGGACATATTGAAATTCTGGATTTCATCGCCCGAAAAGAGATTTCCCTTGTACTGGAACACTTCGGTTCCCTTTTCCCCATCTCTTACGATGCAGATGGACTTGTAGTCTTTCAAGTTTACGAAATTTCCCGAATGAGTCGCCAGAAAAATCTGAAAGCCCATCCGCGCCAGCGTCTGAAAAATATCGTACAGTTCCTTGCTTGCCTGGGGATGGAGATAGAGTTCCGGCTCCTCCACGAAAAGCAGGATTCCGTCGGACAGCGCCCGCCCGGTCCGGCGGTATTCTTCCGCGATCAATTTCAGCGCCTCCAAGACGAGCTTTCGAGTCAGACCCCGGCTTACAAACATTTCCATGAGGCGCGCCTTGACGTTCCGCAGATTTTCCGCAATGGGCTCAATGGCATAATTTCTTCGCTCCAGCATTTTCAAAAGTCCGTCAAAGAAAATTCCCCGCTCTTCGTCGAGATTGCGGTCCGACACCAAAAGAGCTTCGATATTGGCTACAAGTTTGCGGTAGACTTCTTTCCCGACGGCTTCCCAGACCCGCTCCTTCGTAAAAATTTCGTAGCGTTCCTCCTCTCCCCGGACCAGCACTTTTTTCAAGGAGACCGTCTCCTCAAAGAGCCAGGATGCAAAGGTCTTTTTTTCATCCCGGGTCAGATCCGACAAAATGCCCATGACTTCCATGGGGACCTCCGGGTCGCGGAAGTCCGTATCCTGCGGCTGACGATAGTCCAGGAAATAAAGAATCGCCGAAATGACGCTGGATTTTCCCTGGTTGGGGGGACCGATCAGGACCGTCAGCCGCTCGGGGTTGACGTCCGCCTTTTCAATGCATTGCCAGTTTTGGATCACAACATCTTTGAGGTACATAAGGGCTCCCGGTATAAGATCGTAAGATCGGCTGCGGTCTGCGAAACGGCCCGGAAAGCACCGCGCAAATGAGCGCTTGACATTTCGGGCAAAATTGGTTATGATGGGGGTGGAAATATTTTTATAAGCATATTATATAAGGAACGGGATGAAATGTTAAGAAAAATTTTTCTGATTTTGCTCTTAGGGTTTCTTTTCATGGGAAATTTGCGGGCTTCCGGCTACAGGGATCCCGAAAATCTGACGGAAGGCTATGTCCAGGAGTTGTATGAGAAACTGCGCGTACAGGACAAGATCCCCTATGTGGTTTTCCGCAGGGGTTATTACGGCTATTACCGGACGCCCGGAAAGCGGGCGGGGATTCTCACGATCATCGACTATACAAAACCCTCCAACGAACCGCGCTTTTATGTGCTGGACCTCGCGGGGAAACGGCTCGTGTGGGAGAGTTATGTGTCCCACGGGAAAAACAGCGGCCTGATCGTGCCCGTCATTTTCTCCAACAATCGGAATTCCTACCAATCCTCACTGGGCTTTTACAAGACGCTGGACACCTACCGGGGAGATTACGGCTATTCACTGCGCCTGCAGGGGCTGGAGGAAGGCTTCAATTCCAACGTGCTTCCGCGGAAAATCGTGATCCACGGAGCGGAATACTCGGACCCCTCCTTTATCAAAGATCACGGCTTTCTCGGCCGTACCAACGGTTGCCCGGCCTTGCCGCCTTCCGTTTCATCCGACATTATAGACTACATCAAGGGCGGCACGGTGATCTACGTCGTGGGGAACGACAACCGCTATTTGGAACGAAGCGCGTACGTGAGGTTTTAGGAAAAATGTTGTAACATCGTAGGGGATGGGCTTGCCCGTCCCGCTTGAAAAAATAATCTCGCACTGAGGCACAAAGGCACGATGGGATTAAATTTTAGCTGTGTAGAGGTTATTCCCAAAATGTAAAATGTTGAGGGAGGATTTCCATGCCTGAATTATCACGCTTTTACGGAATCATTGTCAGACTGATTTATTCGGATACTATGCAACACAATAAGCCGCATGTTCATGTTTATTATGGAGAATATGAGGCGTCTGTCGGTATTGACGGAGAATTACTTGCGGGAAGTCTGCCTGTCAAACAACTGAAACTTGTACAGGCCTGGACCGCGATTCATGAAGAAGAATTATACAAAGCTTGGAATCTTGCCGTACGAAATATGACTTTCGATAAAATTGAGCCATTAAAGTAGGAGGTTACCCCATGTATATCAAAGATGGAATTGCCTATGCGGGCGATTTGCCCGTCCCATTGAAGATTTGCGGCATTCGTCCGCTACCGGATCACAAGCTGTGGGTGCGCTTCAACACGGGCGAAACCGAGATTTTCGATTTCAAACCCCTGCTTGCGGCGCCTGCCTTTGCGCCTTTGAAGGATCCGGCAATTTTTGCTGACGTTTATATTGACCACGGTGTCCCCGTGTGGAAAGACGGGGACATTGACATCGCCCCGGAGGTACTGTATTCTGGCGATTTGTAGAGGCAACGCATGCGTTGCCCTTCTGGCGGATCGTATGCGCGTGTACGCGCGGCGCAAAAAAATTTTTCCTCCCCCTATTGACTATTTCCCGATTATTGAGTATATAAAGTATTGACGGTCAAATTTTTCCGGCCGCATTTTAAAATTGCAAATCAAACGTAAGGGGGCACCATATGAAAAGTTATGACACAAGCAAAATACGGAACATCGCGTTACTCGGGCACAGGGGGAGTGGAAAGACCACATTGGTCGAAGCGATGCTCAAAATTTCCAAGGTAATTGACAAAATGGGGACTGTGGAAGACGGGACTACCCTGTCGGATTTTGACAAAGAAGAAGTAAAACGGCTGTTTTCGATCAACACTTCCGTGATTCCCATCGAATACGAAGACTGCAAATATAATTTCCTCGATACGCCGGGATATTTTGACTTCGTGGGGGAAGTATACTCGGCCCTGCGCGTGGCAGGGAGCGCTGTGATGGTACTGGACGCGACTTCCGGGATCGAGGTCGGCGCCGAAAAAGCCTGGCGGATTCTTGAGGAAAAGAAGCTGCCGCGGATTATCTTTATCAACAAAATGGACAAAGGTTTTGTAAACTACGAAAAATTGCTCAAAGAGCTTAAAGATAAATTCGGAAAGAAAATCGCCCCCTTCTGCATTCCCATCGGAGAAAAGGAAGAATTTAAGGGCTTTGTGGACGTTGTCGGCCTGAAGAGCCGGATCTACAACGGCAAAGATTGCCTCGACGGCCCGATTCCCGAAGACATCGACATCGAAGAAGTTCGCAACCTCTTGGTGGAGGCTGTGGCCGAGACCGATGAAAAACTCATGGAAAAATATTTCGAAGGCGGGGAATTCACCCTCGAAGAGATCAAGCAGGGTTTGCGTCAGGGAGCGGTGTCGGGAGACGTCGTGCCCGTGATTGTGGGCTCCGCCATCCAGGAAATCGGCATCCATACGCTGCTTAAAATGATCTATGACTACATGCCCGTGCCGACGGAAGTCAACAACGGCGAATGGATCGGCGTCGATCCCGAGACCAAGGCGGAAGTAAAGCGGAAAACCGCAAAGGACGAGCCTTTTTCGGCCATCGTGTTCAAGACCTTCGTCGATCCCTTTATCGGCAAGGTTTCCCTGTACCGGGTGCTCTCCGGGTCCGTCAAGAAAGACATGGAAATCCTGAATTCCACCAAAGGAAAGAAAGAACGCATTTCCAATACGATCTACATGCGCGGCAACAAGCAGGAAGAAGCGCCTGAAATCGTGGCGGGCGACATCGGCGCCACCACAAAGCTCCAGGCGACCCAGACGGGCGATACCCTCTGCGACAAGGACAAACCGATCCTCTATCCGGCCATTGATTTCCCCGAAGCCACATTCTACTCAGGCGTAAAACCCGCCGAGAAGAACGACGACGAGAAACTGAGTACAAGTCTGCAGCGGATGCTCGAAGAGGATCCGACATTCATCGTGACGAGAAATTACGAGACAAAACAGCTTTTGATCGGCGGACAGGGCGAGAAGCACCTTTATATCATTTTGTCCAAGATCAAGAATAAATTCGGCGTCCATGCCGAACTCATCGACCAGATCGTGTCCTACCGGGAGACGATCCGGAAAAAAGTCGAGATTCAGGGCCGCCATAAGAAGCAGTCCGGCGGCGCGGGCCAGTTCGGCGACGTATTCATCCGCTTTGAACCCAATACCGAAGAAGATTTTACCTTTGTGGACGACATTCATGGGGGCGTTGTGCCGAAGTCCTTTATTCCCGCTGTGGAAAAAGGCTTGATCGAGGCCAAGACCACCGGAGTTCTGGCGGGTTATCCCGTTATCAACTTCAAGGCGACGCTCTATTACGGCTCCTACCATTCGGTGGACAGTAACGAACTTTCCTTCAAGTTGGCGGCGATCCTCGCCTTCAAAAACGGCATCCCCCAGGCGGGACCCGTGCTCCTGGAACCCGTGTGCAAGATGGAGATCGTGATCCCCGAATCCTACTTGGGCGACGTCATGGGCGACATGAACAAACGCCGGGGCCGGATCCTCAGTATGGACCACAACCATTTCGGCGAACAGGTGCTTCATGTGGAGGTGCCCGAGAGCGAAATCCTCAAATACGCCCTCGATCTCCGGGCCATGACCCAGGGCAGAGGTTCTTTTACCTATCATTTTATCCGCTATGAGGAAGCCCCCGACATGATCGCGAAAAAAGTCATTGAATCCAGGGCGGCGGAAAAAGAAGCGGCCAAATAAAAACGCGAAAATAAAATCCCGGAAAATGGAACAGAAGGACGGAAACGCAACCCGCTCCTTCTGTTTTTTCTTGCAAAAGAAAGGGGGAAAATAGTATAATATGGGAAAGTCGGAAACAATAAGGAGCGGATAATGACAGGGGACGCGCTGGAAAGCCGGGTGGAATACAAACTGGAGTATTATTCCAACGGAATCGTAAAAAGAAAGATCGGAGTATTGAACGGGAAGTTCCACGGGGAACATACGCTGTATTTTCCCAGCGGAAGAAAGGCCAGTACGCTCAACTTCCGGGAAGGGAAGCTCTCGGGGGAGGCGACGGAATACAACGAAGCGGGAATCTTGCTGAAAAAATTCACCTATGAGAACGACGAGCTGAACGGGCCCGGCGAGATTTATTATTCCGACGGGAACCTTGAGGAGACGGTGTTCTTCCGGAACGGAAAGTCCGAGGGGAAGAATGTCCGCTATTACCCCAACGGCGTCGTGGAAAGGGAAGCGGTTATGCGCGGGGGAATCCCCCACGGAACCTGCCGGGAATATTTTCTGACCGGAAAGCTGAAGACCAAGTGCATGTATCGGGACGGCAAATTAAACGGCCGGGAATACGGCTATTATCCCAATGAAATCCTCAAAATGAGCGCGGTCTATGCGGATGGAATTCTGAACGGCCGGGCCAACATCTATTTTCCCGACGGCAAGCTCGAAAAGAGCCTGTTCTACAAGGACGGCAAATTAGAAGGCCGCTGTATCCTGCGGGAACCGGGAGGAAAGCTTGTCAGCGTCTCCAACTACGCCGACAACAAATTGCAGGGCAAGAGTATCCTTTACGATAAACTGGGCCGCCGGCAGTACATCGTGCACTACGAGGCCAACGACATGACCGGCGAATGCCGGATTCTATACGCCACCGGCGAGATCAAGCAGCGGGCCTGGCTCACGAAAGGAGTCCCCGACGGCATTGAGATCAAATATTACAAAAGCGGCGCTGTACGGAAATACTCCATGTTCCGGAAGGGGACGCTCCACGGATTTGTGATGAATTACCGGAGCAACGGCAATCTCACGAGCCTGACGACATTCCGGAACGGTGTTCCTTGCGGTTTCTACATAGAGTTTGACCAGACCGGCAGCGTGTACAAGCGCTACCAGATCCTGGGGGACAAGAAAAAGGTCATGACGGAAAGACTGCCCGAGGCCGTGATCCTTGACATTTTCCTCTTCATCGCCGAAAAGACCCCCTATGAACGGCGGACATTCCGGAAAGCGCGCATGGATTCCGGAAACGGGACCGTATTTTTGAGAATGATGAAGCGGCAGGACCCCGAAAAATACAGGCTTGATCTTTCCCGTTACGCCCTTGCCGCCTTTCGGGAGATCGGATTTTGATGCTCTACCTCGGAGAAACCTTTGAAGAAGTGAAAAATACACTGCGGAGCTTCGGCGAAGCCTTTGAGGACGTCCGCCGGGCGGACTTGCGGAAATATTACATCCTGCCGGGAATTCTGGGGATCATCCTGTTTTTTCTGACCATCGCTTTGGGCTTCGGTCTTTTCGAGCTGATTACGCGCCATGTGAACGAGTGGGGGAAATTGGGGAAATTTCGCTCTCTGGCGGCCGTTGTGATGGGTGTTCTGGCCTTTCTTCTGGTCGCCGCCGTGTATTTTCTGATTTACAAGACGCTGCTGCTTTTGATTCTCACGCCCCTGATGTCAAGGGTTTCCGAGCGAACGGACAGCTTCCTCACGGGAAGGGAATACCGTTTTACGTTGCGGGAAAACCTGCGTTTCATCGGAAGAGGCGTGAAAATCGGATTGATTTGTTTTGTGAAGCAGGCTGCCCTCATGCTGGCGCTGTTTTTGCTGGAATTTGTGATCCCGCCCTTGGCCGTCTTCAATTTCATTACGGTATTTCTGATACAAGGCTACTTCACAGGCTATACCTTTATGGATTATACGCTGGAACGCTACGGTTTTTCTTCCAAAGAAAGCCTGCGATACTTAAAAGAACACGCGGTCCTCTCCACCACGGCGGGCGCATTGTTCAACCTGGGCATCCTTGTCCCTGTGGCAGGCATCTTCATAGCCCCGCTTGTCACCTGCGTCGCGGTAACGAAGCTGACGGTACGGGAAATGGGGAAAACCTGAACCTCCCTTCGAAGAAGGGGCCACCAAATCCCCAATTATGTCCGCCGCCTTTTTGTGACAACAAATAAAATCCCATCAATCTCTTTTTTGAACGCCTTCCCAAAAACCTTGTCACAGAAATTGTGTTTCAATTTTTAGTACGAGACTCCCTCCAGCGTGAAAATTATTTCTTTTTGAAACTC
>JAISST010000053.1 GCA_031272945.1 Fusobacteriaceae bacterium | reverse complement strand
GAGGAGGTAGATAGGTTGGGGGTGCAAGTGTGGTAACACATGTAGCTGACCAATACTAATAAGTCAAAGGATTAACCTAAAAAAGATCTGCGATACTATATAGTTTCGAATGTCCGAATCCGGGAAATGCACATGCACCTTACCCGGAAGTGTAGGGGCGTAAGATTTTACGCCCGGCATTAAAAATCTGCTACGATCCGCTTCCATCGAAGCGACAATTGTAGGGGCGAATTCGCGACTTCTTACGCATGCGTAGCAGGCGTTAGAAGGCCGCGATGTCACGGTGTCTGCGCGCTTGCGCGCCACAGCCGGGGCTGAATATTCGCCCAATGAAACAAAATCTTATAGCAAAAATTAGCTTGGTGAGCATAGCTACGGAGGTACACCCGGATCCATTCCGAACCCGGCAGTTAAGCCCGTAAACGCTGAAAGTACTTGGAGGGCAGCCTCCCGGGATGACAGGAACTTGCCAAGCTTTTTTTAAAAGCTTCCTTAGCTCAGTCGGTAGAGCATGCGGCTGTTAACCGCAGTGTCGCAAGTTCGAGTCTTGCAGGAAGCGCCATTTGCCTAGATAGCTCAGCTGGCTAGAGCATACGGTTCATACCCGTACGGTCGGTGGTTCGAGTCCACTTCTAGGCACCATTTGCAAACAAAGGTTGTTGCGGAATCCGCTCCGACCTTTTTTATTTTCTTTTTTTCACGTGGACATTTGCCTTCTTTTATGATAAGATGACTTATAGAAATGGAGCGCGGAAAAAATGAGTGTGAAAGGATTGAAAATGAAAGGGCATACGGATATCGAAAAATTAAAACCATGCGCCATAGGCTTGCTTCTTGGGGCTCTCTACATGTTGCAGCGGGCTTGGGGCGGCTTCTCCATAGGTTGTCTGTTTCACAGACTGACGGGCTTTCTCTGCCCGGGCTGCGGCGTGACCAGACTCCTGGACCATCTGATCCACGGGGACGTCCGGAGGGCTTTTACCGCCAATCCCGCCGTATTTCTTCTGTCCCCGCTGATACTGTTTCTGTATTTTACGGACCGGATAAACCACGAAAGACGGTCGGAATTCCGGGAAAAACTTCACCATATACTCGCTGTCGCTTGCCTTGCGCTGCTTCTGTTGTTCGGAGTTTTGAGAAATATACCCGCTTTCGGCTTTTTGCGTCCATAATATCCATTATACCAATTTTTCAGGCAGGAGTGATGACAAATGATCAAATGCAACAATTGCGGTTCGGTTTTGCCCGACAACGCGAAGTTTTGTACAAACTGCGGCGCGGAAATCACCGCGGCGACCAGTACGCCTCTGAAAGAATCTCTGGAATCCACGGTGGAATCCGCCGCCAAAGACGTGAAAAGCGCCGTGGAGCAGACCATACGGGCCCCGGGCGGAACCGTGCGGAGCATTCCCATTTCCATCATTTTATCCATTGTGACATGCGGAATCTATGGGATTTGGTGGGTTTGTCAACTGAACCGGGAAGTGAACGAGGCCGCGGGGAAACGGGACTATCTGGGCGGGGTGGCGGTTATTCTGCTCTCAATCGTCACATGCAGCATTTATTTTCTGTATTGGGCTTACAAAATGGGAACAAATGTGGAATCCATCAGACAACAAAGAGGAAAGCCCGGCGGAAGCAGTCCGATTATCTATCTTGTATTGAGTTTCTTCGGGCTTTCCATCGTGGCTTTGGCCATTATGCAGAGCGAATTGAACGACCTCTATCTGGGGCAGTAAGTCTTCCCTGACAAAATAAAAAAACCACTTTTTCGACCAAAGTGGTTTTTTTATATTAAATGAAACCTTTATAATCCCGCATGACAAGATGGGCGTTGATCTGCTGGATCGTATCGATGGCAACTCCCACCACAATGATGATTCCCGTGCCGCCGAAGAATACCGGAAATCCCAGCGCCGTAAAGATCAATACGGGCAGGATGGAAATGGCCGCGAGGAAAAGGGCGCCGCCCCAGGTAATTCTCGCGACTACCCCTTCGAGGTACTCGACGGTCTCGGTGCCCGGCCGGATGCCGGGAATGGTCCCGCCGCCCTGCTTCAGGTTGTCCGCCACTTTCTCGGGATCAAAGATGATCGCCGTATAGAAAAAGGAGAAGAAGATGATCACCACGGCGAAAATCAGCATGTAGCCGATGCTGTTGGGCGCCAGAAGCCGCTGGATCCAAACGTTGATCTTGTTGATGAGATCGGCTTTACTCGCCACATCCGCTTTGTAGATCAAGGCGAATACGCTTTCCACAACCCGCGGAAAGATTCTGGACAGAGCCGAGACGACGATCATGGCCACGGAAGCGAAAATGACGGGCATGACGCCGGCCGGGTTCAACTTCAGGGGAATGTAGGATTTATCTCCTACGCCGCCCGCTCTGTTATAGCCTTTTCCCACATAATGGATCGGGATTTTTCTTTGTCCCAACTGGAAGATCACGATCCCCATGATGACCAAGACCCCCGAAAGGGCAATGGCAATGAGGACAGGCACAAGGAACTTGCTGCCTTTCATGGATTGGATGACCTGGATAAAATTACCCGGGCCCCCTGAGATACAGTTGAGGAAAATCAGAAGAGATACGCCGTTTCCGATTCCGTAGACGGAGATCTGCTCGCCGACCCACATCAGGAATATGGTGCCCGCGGTCAGGGTCACAATGGTCGTCAGAAAGAAGCTGACGCCGGATCTTCCGGTAACGAGACCCACGGATTGCAGCCAGGCGCAGGTCGCGAAGGACTGCACGATGGCGATCACAATGGTCAGGTATCTTGTCCACTCGGCGATTTTGTTCCTTCCGGCTTCCCCTTCTTTTTGGATTTCCTCAATCCTCGGAATGATTACCGCCAACAGGCTGAACACGATGGAAGCGTTGATGTTGGGGGCAATACCCAGAGAGAAAATGGATACCCGCTTGAAAGCGCCGCCGGTAAACATATTGATGTAGCCCAGGATATCGCTGGTGGCTGTCATTTCCTCAAGCCTTGCGACGTCGACGCCGGGCGCGGGAATATACGTACCGACCCTCGCCACAAGAAACATCAGCAACGTGAATACGATTCTGTCCTTGAGATCCGGGTTCCGCATGATTGCGCCCACTTTATCGAAAAACTTTTCTGTTAAAGTCAAAAAACTTCACCTCGCTTTTGACCGGAAGGTCGCGTTATTTGCTTTCTGTCACCGCATTTTTCGCGACGTCCGCAAATGTACTGATTTTGATGATTTCAATGGATCCGCCTTTTGCTTCGATGGCATCCGCTGCTTTTTTCGAGATTTTGTGGACTTTTACGGAAACTTTCTTTTCCAGGGTTCCGTTGCCGAGAATTTTAATACCGTCCCGGGGATTCTTGATGATTCTCTTTTCGAGCAACAATTCCGGCGTTACGGTACTGCCTTCCTCAAAACGGTTCAACGTGTCGAGGGACACGATGACAAATTCTTTTTTGAAGGGATAGTTGGAAAATCCTCTTTTGGGGATTCTTCTGTAAATGGGCATCTGCCCGCCTTCAAAGTAGGGTTTTACGCCGCCGCCCGCTCTCGCGTTCTGGCCGTTGTTTCCTCTGCCGCATGTTTGCCCCCATCCGGAAGCTTCCCCTCTGCCGACTCTTTTCTTCTTCTTTTTCGGTACGGAAGGTTTCAATTCATCCAATTTCATAGCGTCTTACACCTCCTCAACCTTTAACAAATAGGAAACCTGCGCGATTTTTCCTTTCATTTCCGGCGTGTCTTCCTGTTCCACCACATCGTGCAGTTTCTTCAGCCCCATGGACTTTACGGTCGCGATGTGGCCGGGCTTCCGGCCGATGGTACTCTTTACAAGCTCTATTTTGAGTTTTGCCATTTGCTTTTCCTCCTAACTACTGATATCCTTGACTTCCTTTCCCCTCATCTTTGCCACCTCTTCAGCGGTGCGCAGGTTTTTCAGGGCATTGACCGTGGCTTTGGCCACGTTGTGCTTGTTTCTGGATCCCCGGATCTTTGTCAGGATGTCATGGACGCCGGCTATTTCCAGAATTTCCCGGACGGCGGATCCGGCCTTCACGCCGGTTCCCTCATAGGCAGGCGCCATAAAAACTTCAGCCGCCCCCCATTTTCCGACTATCTCATGGGGAATTGTCGTGCCGTTCAGAGAAACGTTCACAATATTTTTCTTTGCCGAGGCCAGGGCTTTTTTGATGGCGTCGGGAACGCCGTTGGCTTTTCCCAGACCCAGGCCCACCCGGCCTTTTTTATCTCCCACGGCTGCCAGTACGGAGAAGGAGATCGTTCTTCCTCCTTTCGTCGTCTTGGAAACGCGTGAAATCTTCAGCATTTTTTCTTCGAATTCTTTCTTTTCTTCTTTGTCTTTCATTGTAACTCTTGCCAAGTGAAATCCTCCTTTCTATGAGATTTTAGAAGCTCAATCCGGCTTCTCTGGCCGCGTCAGCAAGGGCAGCCACTCTTCCGGTAAATTTATACCCGGACCGATCAAATACGACGGTTTTTATCCCTTTTTCCCCGGCCCTTTCGGCGATGGCCTTTCCGACAGACTTGGCGGCTTCGATATTGCTTCCTTTGGCAATATCCGCTTTCAGCTTCTTGTCGATGGTCGACGCGGAAGCCAGCGTGACGCCGTTGATATCGTCGATCAGCTGGCAGAAAATATTCGTGTTTGATCTATATACAGAAAGTCTTGGTCTTTCGGCTGTTCCATAGATGGTGTTTCTGATGGAGAGATGCTTTCTCTCTTTTACAGCTTTTCTGTCCGTTCGTTTAAACAACTTTCTTACCTCCTTGAATTAAGCAAAACCATTCCGGATGCTTTTAAGCCTTTTTCCCTTCTTTGATTCTTACATGTTCGTTTTCATAGCGAACCCCTTTTCCTTTGTAGGGTTCCGGCGGTCTCTTGGCCCGGATGTCGGCTGCCACCTGACCTACGAGGTCCTTTTCGATCCCTTCGATATGGAGGGTTGTGTTCTTTTCCACGGTAAAGGAGATTCCGTCCACTTCATTGATGGCAATGGGATGGGAATATCCGAGGGCCAGTTCCAGCCCCTTTCCTTTAACGGCGGCTCTGTAGCCGACGCCCACCAGAGACAGGGTTCTCTTGAACCCGTCTGTCACGCCGGTGATCATGTTGTTGAGCAGCGCCCTTGTGGTGCCGTGCAGCGCTCTCGTATGCGGCATGTCGTCGGGACGTTCCACCGTGAGATGACCGTCTTCGAGTTTTATTTTCATTGATTTGCTGAATTCTTTTACCAGGGTACCTTTTGCCCCTTTTATCGTCACTTGATTATTCGTCTCATCAATCGAGATCTGAACGTTGGAAGGTACCTGAATTGGTTTTTTTCCGATTCTTGACATTTTCTTTGACGCCTCCTACGTGTATTACCAAACAAAGGCCAGCACTTCGCCGCCCATGTTTTCGGATCTGGCAACCTTATCTGTCACAATTCCTTTGGATGTGGAGATAATCGCAATCCCCAGTCCTGACAATACTCTCGGCATGGTTTCCACCGAAGAATATACCCTTCTGCCCGGCTTTGAAATCCGTTTGATCCCTTTGATCACCCGTTCTTTGCCGTCGTATTTCAAATATATCCGGATTGTTTTCTTTGTGCCCTCAGTTACAACTTTATAGCTAGCGATATAACCCTGTTCCCGCAGAATTTCCGCTATTTTTTCTTTTAAAATTGAATGAGGGACATCCACTTTTTCATGCATCACTGCGTTGGCATTTCTGATTCTTGTTAACATATCGGCAATAGGATCTGTTAAATACATCTGTGATATCCTCCTTCACTAAATTTTACCAAGACGACTTTTTTACGCCGGGAATTAAGCCTGCGCCGGCCAATTGTCGGAATTTCACTCTGGAAATACCAAATTCCCGCATAAAACCTCTCGGTCTTCCATCGATCTGACATCTGTTTCTTCTTCTGACCGGAGACGAATCCTTCGGAAGTTTGTTCAGTTCATCCACTGCCTTCAAATCTCCGGCAAGAATTCTCTTCTTCAATTCCTGCCGCTTGGCAAAGTATTTGGCGGATAGCAATTCCCGCTTCAGATCTCTTTCAATCATTGATTTTTTCGCCATTAAAAATTAACCTCCTTCATTCTACTTGCGGAACGGCATTCCGAACGCCGTCAGCAAGGCTCTGCCTTCGTTGTCGTCCTTCGCGGAGGAAACAACGGTGATGGACATTCCCAAAAGCTTATCCACTTTATCGAAATCGATTTCCGGAAACACCAACTGATCGGTCAGACCCAGAGAATAATTTCCCCGCCCGTCAAAGGCGTTGGCGGAAACTCCTTCAAAGTCCCGCACGCGGGGCAGCACGATGTTGACCAGGCGATCAAGAAAATCGTACATTCTTGTTTTCCGTAACGTAACTTTGGCGCCGATGGGCATCCCCGCCCGAAGCTTGAAACCGGCTTCGGATTTTCTCGCTTTCCGCAGAAGGGGTTTTTGTCCCGTGATAATGGTCAGATCGTTCATGGCGGCGTCGATGAGCTTCGCGTTCTGCGTCGCTTCGCCGACTCCCATGTTCACAATGATCTTTTCCAGCTTCGGCACTTCCATGACGTTTTTGATGTCCAGTTCCTTCATCAGAATGGGAACGATGACATCTGTATATAATTTTTGGTATCTGGCAGTATATTTAGACACTTGTTCTTTCCTCCTTCCTATAAGATTTCTCCAGATTTTTTAGAATATCTTACTCTCTTTCCATCCACGGTCTTGTATCCGATTCTCGTGGGTTTTCCCACATGTTCGTCGTACAGCATGACCTTCGATGAAAATATAGGAGCTTCTCTTTCCACGATGCCGCCCTTCTGATTGGCAGCGGTGGGTTTCATGTGCTTTTTAACCACATTGACGTTTTCCACAATGATTTTTCCCTTTTTCGGAAAAACCTTCAGCACTTTTCCGATTTTACCTTTATCCCCGGGTTCCGTGATCTCGTCTTTCGAGCGGCCGATAATCACCATTACCGTATCGCCTTTCTTGACGTGCAGTGAATCCGGTACGAATTTTATTTTGGGCTTCGCCATGATTCCATCCTCCTCTTAGATGACTTCCGGCGCAAGGGACAGGATTTTCGTAAAATTCTTTCCTCTCAATTCTCTTGCGACGGGTCCGAATATTCTTGTAGCTCTCGGTTCGTTGTTGGCATTGATGATAACGGCCGCGTTATCGTCAAATTTTATATAGGATCCGTCGTCTCTGCGCAATTCTTTTCTGGTCCTTACAATGACGGCTCTGACGATTTCCCCTTTTTTCACATTCCCGCCCGGAATCGCTTCTTTTACGGTGGCGATTACAATGTCGCTGATTCTTCCGAATTTTTTCTTCGAACCCCCGAGCACCCGGATGATCATCATCTTCTTGGCGCCGGAGTTATCGGCAACATTCAGGATTGTCTGCTGTTGTACCATTTTTTCCTCCTTATATTATATAAGTCGACAATCGATTTTATTGCTTTGATTATTTCGCTTTTTCCAGAATTTCCACCAGTCTCCATCTCTTGTCATGGGACAGGGGTCTTGTCTCCATGATGCGCACTTTGTCGCCGGGTTGGGCGGTATTGTTCTCATCGTGGGCTTTGAACCTGGTGGTTCTTTTCACTCTCTTTTTATAAATCGGATGCAAAATCATGGTTTCAATGGCGACAACGATGGTTTTGTCCATCTTGTCGGAAACGACGATTCCTTCTCTGACTTTTCTGTCATTTCTCAAAGTACGGCCTCCTTCCTCATTATCTCTCGCCAAGAATCGTATTGATCCTGGCAATCTCTCTGCGGATCTGTCTGATTTTCGCTGTGTTTGTCAGCTGACCCAAAGAAAGCTGAAACTTCAAATTAAACAGTTCCTCTTTCAATTCTTTGCATTTTACAACCAGATCTTCCGTTGTTTTTTCTCTGACTTCTCCGGCTCTCATTCGTTACCACCACCATTTTCCGTGACTGTCGCCGTTTGCGGTTTCACATCTTCTTTTTTAATCACTTTGCAGCTGATGGGAAGTTTCATCGTGGCTTTGCGGAAAGCTTCCACCGCCGTCGCCTCATTGACGCCGGAAACTTCAAACAGGACTCTGCCGGGTCTTACGACGGCTACCCATCCCTCGACGTTTCCTTTTCCCTTTCCCATCCGGACCCCGGCGGGTCTTGCCGTTATGGGCTTATCCGGAAATATCCGGATATATACTTTTCCTTCTCTCTTGAATGTCCGGTTGATTACGACACGGCAGGCTTCGATCTGCTTGTTGGAGATCCAGGAAGGTTCCAACGCCTGCAATCCATATTCCCCGAAGGCTACGAAATTACCTCTCTGGGCTTTTCCGGTCATTCTGCCCCGGAACATTTTTCTATGCTTTGTTCTTTTTGGCATCAACATGGTCAGTCTTTACCTCCTTCTTTCAGGGCCCTCGGATCGTCCGCTTCTTCCTCAACGGCCTTCTTCGGGAGAATCTCTCCGTTGAACACCCATACTTTGATTCCCAGAGCGCCGTATGTGGTATGCGCCGTCGTTACGGCGTAGTCAATATCGGCTCTGAGCGTATGGAGCGGTACGCTTCCTTCCACAGACCATTCTTCCCGGGCGATTTCCGCGCCGTTGAGTCTGCCGCCCACTTTGATCTTGATTCCTTTGGCGCCGGCTTTCATAGCCCGCATAATGGCCTGGTTCACGGCTCTCTTGTAAGCGACCCGCTTCTCAATGGAGGCGGCGATCCCTTCGGCTACCAGCAGCGCGTCTTTGCTGAAATCTTTTACTTCCTGCACTTTGACCGTCACTTTTTTCTTGGTGAGCTGTTCCAGTTTTACGCGCAGATTATCAATTTCCGCTCCTTTTCTTCCGATGATGATCCCCGCTTTCGCCGTATAGATCAGCACCACAACGCTGGAAGGAGAGGTTCTCTCTATTTTGATTTTGGAAATTCCCGCGTGATAATAAGCTTTTTTCACGCAATCTCTGATTTTGATATCTTCATGAAAGAAATTGGCGTATTCCTTTTTGTCCGCATACCAGTTGGAATCCCAGGTTCTCGTAATCCCCAGTCTCATTACGCGGGGGTCAACTTTTTGTCCCACTGCTCGTTACCTCCTTCGTCTCTTTGATCTCCTTGGTTTCTTCCTTTTCCACTTCCGAAACCACTACGGTCACGTGGGCCGTGGGTTTTCTCTGGATATCGGCTCTTCCCTGAGCTCTCGGCATCAGTCTTTTCAGAACGGGCCCCTGGTTTACCAGGATTTGGCTTACGACCAGCTTGTCCTCATTCATTTTGAAATTGTTTGTCGCGTTGTGCATGGCTGAAGTCAAGGTTTTCTTGATGATCTTTGCCGCTTTTTTATTGGTGAATTCCAGAATATCCAGAGCCTTCAACACTTCTTTGCCTCTGATGAGGTCGGCGACCAGCCGGGCTTTCGTCGGAGACATTCTGACATATCTGGTTATTGCTTTTGCTTCCACTCGCAAAACCTCCTTACACGATTTGTAACTGCTTTACATGGCTTTTTTAATTCTGCTGGGGCTTCTTGTCTTTTCCGTCTTTCGCAGCGCCATGGCCTCTATAGGTTCTTGTCGGAGAAAATTCTCCCAGTTTATGGCCAACCATTTGCTCGGTCACATGGACCGGAATGTGCTTTTTCCCGTTGTAGACTCCGAATGTAAGCCCTATGAAATTGGGGAATATCGTCGATCTTCTCGACCAGGTCTTGATCACTGCCTTTGTGTTCTGGGTAGCGACCGCGTCCTCCACCTTTTTCATAAGATGATGGTCACAAAAAGGTCCTTTTTTTAATGATCTCGCCATTATCTATTAGTCCTCCTTATTTTATTTCTCATTTTTTCTTCTTACGATAAACTTGTCTGTGGTCTTCTTCCCGCGGGTCTTTACGCCGTGGGTCGGTTTACCCCAGGGAGTCAGGGGCGATTTTCTTCCGACAGGGTTCTTGCCCTCGCCGCCGCCGTGGGGATGATCCACAGGATTCATCACGGCGCCTCTCACATGGGGTCTTTTTCCCATATGTCTGCTCCGGCCGGCTTTTCCGATCTGGACAAGACTGTGTTCCGAATTTCCCACTTCGCCGATTGTCGCCGTGCATTCGCCGTGGATGAGCCGGAGTTCTCCCGAAGGAAGCTCCACATGGCAGTACACGCCTTCTTTGGCTACAAGTCTCGCCGCGACGCCTGCGGAGCGAACGAGCTGTCCGCCTTTTCCTTTTTGCAGCTCCACGTTGTGGATCTGTACGCCTACGGGCATGTCTTTGATCTTGAGGGCGTTGCCCGGCTTGATGTCAGCCTTGGGTCCCGCCACCACTGTATCGCCCTGTTTCAGACCCTTGGGGGCGAGGATGTATCTTTTTTCTCCGTCCGCGTAATGCAGGAGGGCAATGTTCGCCGTCCGGTTGGGATCGTATTCGATGGTCGCCACTTTGGCGGGGATGTCCAGTTTATTTCTTTTGAAATCTATGATTCTGTACAGTCTTTTGTGGCCTTTTTGTCTGTCTCTTGTGGTCCTGTGTCCGTAGTTGTCTCTTCCGTAAGAAGATTTCAGCGGGACAGTCAGGGTTTTCTCAGGTCTTACATTGTCCAAATCCTCATTGACCAGCCTGGACATGCCTCTCGTCCCGTTGGTCATGGGTTTCATTTTTCTGATCGCCATTTTATTTACTTACCTCCAATTCTATTAGACCTATATGTGATTGTTCCCCGGTCCCTTTTATTTGAGGGCTTCGATGGAATTCCCCTCCGCCAGTTTTACAATGGCCTTCTTGACGGGGGACGTCTTGTAGAGCTTCATACCGTGCCGCTTTGTCACGGGTTTTTTCGTGCTCGTCGCGACGGATAAGACTTTCACTTTGAAGATTTCCTCCACGGCCTTCTTGATCTCGATCTTGTTGGCCTTCAGATTCACTTCAAAGGTATATTTGTTGTATTCTCTTTTCAACATGTCGCTTTTTTCTGTGACGACAGGTTTTTTGATGATATCATAAGCTGTCATTGTTATCCCAGCACCTCCTCTAACGTAGCGAGCGCTTCTTTTGTAACAATTATTTTGTCCTGCTTCAAAAGCCAGTATACGCCCAGTTCATTGGGTTGCAGCACAACGGCCGATTCGAGGTTCCGCGCGGACATATAGAGATTGTAATCCTTGTCCACCGCCAGATCATCCACAACAAACAGCTGCTTTACAGGGGCGTCGATCTTTTTCGTCAGGGCGACGATGGTCTTTGTCTTCGGCGTGTCCACGGATCCGTCCAATACGACGATCTGATTGTTAGCCGCCTTTTCCGACAGGGCGGAAATGATTGCCAGCCGTCGTACTTTTTTGTTGACTTTCTTTTCATAGGAGCGGTTGTTGGGGCCGAATGTTACGCCGCCGCCTACCATATGCGGCGCCCGGATCGTACCCTGGCGCGCCCGGCCCGTGCCTTTCTGCTTGAAGGGCTTTCTGCCGCCGCCTCTTACTTCCGCTCTTGATTTTGTGGAAGCGGTCGCGGATCTTGCCGCCGCCAGTTCCGCCGTCAGGACTTCATGCAGAACAGATTTGTTGGGTGTAATTCCGAACACAGTATCCTTTGCTTCCACCGTTCCGGTCTGATCGCCGGCGATGTTATATATCGTTAAAACTGCCATTATTTTCCTCCTTCTACCCTAACTAACCGTTTTCTTTACTGCAGGTCTCAATACAATATAAGCGTTTTTCGAGCCGGGTACCGCTCCTTTTAACAGGATCAGGTTGTTGTCCGCGTCGATTTTCACGATCTTCAGGTTCTGCACCGTTACAGTCGCGTTTCCGTGACGTCCCGCCATTCTTTTTCCTTTGAGAACTTTTCCCGGAAAGGAGGACATCCCGATGGATCCGCCCAGTCTGTGATTCAACGAAACGCCGTGGGTGGCTCTGTTTCCGCCGAATCCGTGCCGTTTCATAACGCCCGCGGTTCCTTTTCCCTTGGAAGTCCCTACGACGTCCACGTATTCCACGCCGCTGAAGACATCCGCCTTGATTTCCTGTCCCAATTCATAGCCGTCCACCGAATCCACGCGCAGCTCTCTCACAAAACGCTGGGGCTTGACGCCTGCCTTTTTGAAGATGCCCAGAATCGGTTTTGTCGTATTCTTTTCCTTTTTCTCGTCAAATCCCAGTTGGATCGCCGTGTAGCCGTCGCTTTCCACAGTTTTTTTCTGCAGAATGTAGTTGGGCCCCGCCTCTACGACCGTAACTGGAACGAATTTTCCGTTTTCAAATATTTGAGTCATTCCAATTTTTTTTGCTAAAATTCCTGTCATTTCCTTTCATTACCTCCATCAAATAATATATTGGTTGACAACGTTGCCTGGCGTGCCTATCCACAGACCTTAAAAAAATCATCAACTTGTATTATTCTGTAAGAATCACGGAATCGTGTTCCGTTGATTTCTCGTCGCTTTTCCGAAATCCGTTTCCGAATTTTCTCCAAAAGATGTTTTCCTGAAAAATCAACAAACGCTCAGATCTGTTTGATTTCGATTCCAACACCGGCAGGCAGATTGACTGCCATCAAAGACGGAATCGTCTTTTGCGTAGAATTGTTGATTTCGATCATTCTTCTGTGAACCCGCATTTCAAACTGTTCTCTGGAATCCTTGTTGACATGGACAGACCTCAATACCGTATACTTTTTGATGTTCGTCGGCAAAGGCATGGGTCCTGCTATATCGGCTCCGGATTTTTTTGCCACTTCGGCAATCTTTTTGGCGGATTCGTCCAGCAGAAAATGGTCATAGGCTTTCAGGTAAATTCTTATTTTGTCAGACGCCACGATCGTTCGCACCTCCTATATATAATAAGTTGTAGAAATTCTGAATTATACAATCCAAAAATTT
>JAISST010000037.1 GCA_031272945.1 Fusobacteriaceae bacterium | reverse complement strand
TTTTACCGAAGATCTTGATGATCAACTTGGCGATGGCCTTCGCACCGTTGGTGATTTCCATGAGTTTCCCCATAAGGGTTCCCGTGAGAAAGATCAGGTAATTGGCGCTGAAGAATCCTACAAAGCCCCGGATGAAAAACGTCTTATAGGCGTTAAACATCGTCAGGGGACCGACTTTTTCGTCCGCCACAAAGCCCAGCGTTGTAATGCCGACGATGGCGCAGCTGATAAAGACGGTGATGAAGATGTTGACTCCCTTCATGATCATCCAGATCAGCAGGCTGAGTGCTACGATGATACCGATGAGACTGATTAGTTGTTGCGTATTCATGCTATCCTCCTGTAATATATTGTTGTGCGTCCTATCGTAGTGCAGATAAGGAATGCGCAATAAAAATGTTGCTACCCTAAATGTACAAGCAACTATCATGCCAAGTTATATTCTTTTTTACCTTTTTAATTTTTTGCCATTTTGTCACATATTTTATTGACTTTTATGTCCTTAAGTCCCACAAACTGATTGCTTGATCTATTTTTGTATCTTTTTACCAAAATAAAATGTAGTCAAACAGATACAAAAGTTGCCGTTTGACTACATTGAATGTCGCATGTTTGTTCAGATCAACGGGTTAATCCGTCGTCCTCTCCGTCGCCTGTCCGCTTCATCCTGCGCGCCAGGCCATATTTCTTCATTTTTTTGTAGATTGCGCTTCTGTGTACGCCCATTTCCCGGGCCACATCAATACAATTCCAGTTATTCCTTTTTAATGCGGATTCCAGCAGTTCCCTTTCGTAGTTTTCCACCAGGGCGGGCAGGGTAAGGCGGGATTCTGTCCCGTCCGGATCTTTTTTATTCAAAATCCGGAGAGGCAGGTCAATTGTCTCTATATAGAGACCGTCGGAACTGGCGTAGGCGCTTTTGATCACATTGTCCAGTTCCCGGATGTTCCCCGGCCAGGAATACTCCCGAAAGTATTTCAACACTTCTTTGGAAAAGGCCTTGATTCCCTTCGTATCTTGATTCAAACCCTGCAGGAAATATGCCGCCATCTCCAGAATATCATCCTTTCGCTCCCGCAGAGGGATCATCTCAATATTGATCACGTTGAGCCGGTAAAAAAGATCTTCCCGGAATTCTCCCGCCTTGATCATCTGCGGCAGATTTTTCCGCGTGGCGGCGATAATTCGTACGTCAATGGGGATCGTTTCAAGACTCCCCACCGGTTCGATTTCCCGCTCCTGCAACACCCTCAGCAGCTTCGCCTGCATCTTCAGCGGCATGTCGCCGATCTCATCGAGAAACAACGTGCCGCCGTCGGCAATGAGAAATTTGCCTTTTTTTCCTCCCCGCTTGGCGCCGGTAAAGGCCCCTTCCTCATAGCCGAAAAGTTCCGACTCCATCAATTCTTCCGGTATTGCCGCGCAATCGATGCTGACAATCGGTTTATTGGCCCGCGGACTGCTGTTGTGGATCGCTTTCGCGAACACTTCCTTTCCCGTTCCCGTTTCTCCGGTCAGAAGGACCGAGAAATTGGTCTTGGCGGCTTTGATGCCCGCCATTTTGATTTTGAGGAAATTCGGCGAAGAGCCGATGATGTTTTCAAAAGAGAAAAGATTGTGACCGATCTTGTGGTATTCTTCTTTATAATATTCCAGTTGTTCATATTCCGCGATGAATTTTTTCGCGATATCCAGAGACTGAAATTTGAAGCGGATCTGTCCGACGCCGCCGACAATCTCCCCCTTGTCGTTTTCCACATAGGAGCGGTTCACCATCACCTTTTCTTCCCGGGGATTCCCCGCCATATACGTATGGATGACCCCTTCCTCACTGTAGCGGTTCTTCATGATATCGATCAGTTTTGTATTGGGGATGATGTTCAGGATGCTTTTTCCCTCGATGTTCTCTTTTTTCTCGTTGAGAAAGCGGCAGTAGGTGTCGTTGATATCCGTAACGATCCCGTCCGTATCCGTAATAATAAATCCGTCGTCCGACATTTGCAATATCTTGTAAAAGATGTACTTGTAAAGCTCGTTTTCCTGTTTCATTTTCCTTCTCCCATTTTTGTTAATTCTGTCAGTCATGACTTTTCAATTTTCCCATATTTTTTACATTTTGTCAAGATATACGCGGACTACCGGCAATTATTACTTCAGGACGCCTTTCCGGAACATTTCTTTGATTTCTCCGCCCGAATATCCAAAGCTTTTGAGGATGGCGGCCGTTTCCTCTCTGGATACGGGGCGTCCCGCGTGATCAAACCGCGGCGGCGTTGCCGAAAGTTTGTAAGGACTGCCGATCTGACGGAAAGAACCGCCGTTTCCGTCGGAAACCCGCACAACCATATTCCGCTCTTTGGCAAGAGGACTCTCCAGCGCTTCCCGCAGGGAAAGCACCGGTTCGAAACAGGCGTCGGCGTCTTTCATGGTTTCCATCCATTCGTCAAAGGTTTTTCCGCGGATGATTTCCCGGATCTCCTCTTTGATTTCAGGACCCGCGCCGTTGACGCCGAGAGGAATCCATTCCTCCCGGCCTAGTTTTTTGCAAAAGGAGTTCCAGAACTTCGGCTCGAGACCTCCGTAACTGATGTATTTTCCGTCTTTTGTCTCATAGTAATCGTAGATTGTTCCGCCGTTCAGAAGCGTGCCTTCCGGTTCCGGCGCTTCCCCCGTCAGGAGACACGCGGGTCCCCATATTGCGTGAAACGCCATCATTCCGTCTGTCATGGAAATATCCACAAACTGTCCCTCGCCGGTATTCATTCGGTGAATGACGGCGGTCAGGATTCCGATTACGGCGTTGAAGGAACCTCCGGCCACGTCGGCAATCTGTATGCCGTTCAAGCTGGGCGGCTCTCCGTTTCTTCCGGAATACCCCGGAATCCCGCTCAGAGACAAATAATTGATGTCGTGCCCGGCCCGGCGGGACATGGAATTTCCATGTCCGTAGCCGGTGATGGAGCAGTAGATCAACCTCGGGTTGATCTTTGACAGCGTCTCGTAATCGAGACCGAGCTTTTTCATGACGCCCGGGCGGAACTGTTCCACGACGATATCGTATTCCATAATGAGTTTCTTGATGATCTCTATTGCCCGGGGCTCCTGCAGATTCAGCATAAGCGAACGCTTGTTCCGGTTCATCTGGGCCGAAGTGGCGGAGTAGTTTTCTCCCGGCAACAGAGGAGGCAGGACATCCAGCAAATCCTGACGGGTCGTTGTGGTGATCCGCAGGATATCCGCGCCCAGGTCCCCCAGATTCATGGTGGCGAAGGGACCGGGAAGCAGCGTGGAAAAATCCAGAATTTTCAAATTTTGTAGCGCTTGTTTCATGGTAATTCTTACACAACTCCCATGGATCCGAGAATCGTAATTACGATAAGCCCTATGATGGGAATCACGCAAGTAACCACACCGATGTCATTATAGGAATCTTTGTGCGTCATTCCGCAAATTGCGAGGACTGTCAATACGCCGCCGCAGTGGGGCAGGGAATCCAGACCGCCGGAAGCCACGGTCGCTATTCTGTGCAGCGTTTCGGGGCTCAGGCCCGTTTTCGCGGCAAGTGTAAGATACTGGGGCGCAAGGGCTTCCAGCGCGATGCCCAGACCGCCCGAAGAAGAACCGGTAGCGCCGGCCAGAATGGAAATTGTAATCCCTTCCGAAATCAAAGGACTTGCTTGCATTCCCAGCAAATAATCCGTCAATACTTTGAAACCGGGAATCGTCCGGACAACGCCGCCGAAGCCCACGGCCGCCGCCGTATTCAAGGTCGCTGTGATGGCGCCCGCGCCGCCTTCGTTCAGAGATCGCAGAACAAAATTCTTGACCTTTTTGTCGGCGCCTGAGAGCTGTTCTTTCAGTTTGCCGAGATTGCAGCAGACCGTTACGATACAGGCCAAGAGCAAGGCGAGAACCGTTCCGCTCGTCACGTCGAACGTCAGAACTCTTGTGAAAACATAGAGCGCAACGATGACCACCACGAGGGGAAGTACCGAAACGAAAGCGCCCGGAAGTTCCTTCTCGTCAATGGCTTCCACGGCGACTTCGGGTTCCGTAAAGTGCTCCCCGGCTTTTACGAGTTTATTCTGCTTCCAGAGCAGATAATAATATCCGCCGAAAAACAAGATGGCGCCCGAAACAATTCCCAGAATCGGAGCGGCATACAGCGTCGTTCCGAAATATTTGGCGGAAATGATGTTGTTGAGAGACGGCGATCCCGGAATTGCCGTCATAACAAAGGTGAAAGCGCCGAGACAATAGGCGCCCGGAATCAACCTTCTGGGCAGATTCGCTTCTCTATAGAGGGGAATCGCCAGCGGGTAAACGGCGAACGCAGCCACGAACAGGGATACTCCGCCGTAAACGAGAATGCCCGCGCTCAAGACAACCGCCAAAAGCGCTCTTTTAGCGCCAAACAATCGTGCCAAAAGGGCCGCGACCGCCTGGGCCGCGCCTGTGGTCTCCATCATCTTACCGAATACCGCCCCCAGGAAAAACAAGGGGAAATATCCCTTGGCAAAACCCGCCAGAGAAGCCATATAAGAGTTCAAATAAGAATCCAGCAGCGCTTTTCCGTTCAATCCGAATCCGAATAACGCGACCACAAGAGCCGAAAGCGGAGCTACCCAAACGATGGAATATCCTTTGTACGCCAGATATACAAGTAGAGCCAAACCTACGATGATACCGATAATACCTATCATTTATTCCTCCTTATGTACAGAAATCATGTATAAATTCATTATACATTTTTATTAAGTGCAAATGATAACAGTTTCATAGTTTTTTTGTAACGGAAACTGTTCAGTCTTTTTGGCAGGGCTTCGTCGCCATCAGTGTACCTTCCCCTTCCACCACAACTTCTCCTTTTTGATTCGTCACGGTTGCTTTTGCGTAAAAGAGTTTTTTCTCGGGTACGATTTTCGTCACTTCCCCCGTTGCGGTGATCGTATCTCCAAAGCGGACCGGTTTTAAAAATTTCAAGGTCTGTCCCAGATAGATGGCGTCGGCGCCCGGCAATAACATCCCGAAAACCGTGGAAATAAAGGAAGCCGAGAGGATTCCATGCACGATTCTTCCGCCGAAACGGGTCGTTTTGGCATACTCCTCGTTGACGTGAACGGGGTTGAAATCCCCGATAATTCCCGCAAAAGAGTAAACGTCGTGCTCGCTGATGGTTTTTGTCACGCTTTTTTTCATTCCGATATAGACTTCGTCGATGCTGAGCCCTTTCATATTCAGGCTGTTTTCATCCAACATACTGCTCATAGTATTCCTCCTTGGTAGTTATTGATTCCGTTTTCTGACCGCTTCGGTAATTGCCGGAACGATTTCGTTCAAATCCCCTACGATCCCGTAATCGCACACTTTGAATATCGGCGCGCCCGGGTCCTTGTTGATGGCGACGATATACTTGGCTTCGCTCATACCCGCCAGATGCTGGATGGCGCCGGAAATACCGCAGGCGATATAGAGTCCCGGCCGGACTGTCGTTCCCGTCTGGCCCACCTGATGGGATTGGTCGATCCAACCGGCGTCCACCGCGGCGCGGGACGCGCCGACTTCTCCGCCCAGCGCTTCCGCCAGGTCCTCGATCAGCTTGAAGTTTTCGGCTTTTTTAAGCCCCCGTCCTCCCGAGACAATGGTCTTGGCGCCGACCAGATTCACGAGATTTTTTTCGGTGGATTTCTTCCCGATCAGTTTCGCACGGATTTCTTTTTCCGTCAACTTCGGTTCATAGATCTCCACGGAACCGCTCGCCTTTTGATCGAAGGGCGCTTTTTCCATGACGCCCGGCCGGACTGTGGCCATCTGCGGTCTGTTCTTGGGACAGATGATTGTCGCCATGAGATTTCCTCCGAAGGCCGGTCTTGTCTGTAAGAACTTCCCGTCCTCGGGATCTATCGCCAATTTTGTACAGTCGGCGGTGAGACCGGTCCCGATTCTTGCCGCCACCCTCGGCGCTATGTCCCTTCCAAGGGATGTTGCCCCGAAAAGTACGATTTCCGGCTTTTTTTCCAGGATTACCTTCGCGATGGCGTTGGCATAACCTTCCGTGGAAAACTTTTCCAAAAGAGGATCTTTGACATAGATCACGCTGTCCGCGCCGTAATGAAGCAATTCCTTTACTTTATCGCCAAGATCCGCGCCCGGGATTATAACCACAAGCTTTTTTTCGAGCGCTTTCGCCAGTTTTTTTCCTTCTCCCAACAACTCTATGGTAATGGCGCCGATGACGCCGTCCCTCTGTTCGCCGATTACCCAAACATCCTTATAATCGGCGGGATTGATTCCTCTGTTCACTTTAGCCCTTTGCATAATATCCCCTCCTATATCACGTTGACCGCTTTGAGCTTTTCCAGCAGTCTTTCCGCTTTTTCGGTTTTGTCGGTTCCTTCAATGATTTCACTGTGTTTTTCCTTTGTGGGAACAAAGGAACTGTGCACATTGGTGGGGGAACCTTTCAATCCGATCTGAGTCGGGTCCACCGGCAAATCGGCTGAAGTCAGGACGCGCACCACGTCTTCGGCTGCGTAGGCCTCGAAAATTCTTCTGACACGGGGGTAGCGGGGCTGGTTCAAATCAGAAATCGCCGTAATCAGTACCGGCTTGGACGTCTCGATGAGATAATCCTCCCCTTCCGTTTTTCTTGTGATGATGAATTTATCCCCTTTTTCTTCAATGGACTTGGCGTAGGTCACCTGGGGAATATCCAAAAATTCCGCGATTTCCGGACCAACCTGAGCGGTATCCCCGTCGATGGCCTGTCTGCCGCAGAAGATCAGATCATAATTCCCGATTTTTTCAATGGCGGCGGCGATAATCGTAGCCGTCGCCCAGGTATCCGATCCTCCGAAAGCGCGATCCGTGATGAGCCACGTTTCATCGGCTCCCATGGCGTAAGCTTCCCGCAACGCTTCTTTTGCCTGGGGCGGTCCCATGCTTACCACGGTCACTTTTCCTCCGTGGAGGTCTTTCAACTGCAGAGCCGCTTCCAACGCGTTCTTGTCATCGGGGTTGATGATGCTGGGAACGCCGTCCCGGATCAGCGTTCCGGTTTCCTGGTTGATCCTGACTTCATTGGTATCGGGAACCTGCTTTATACATACGATGATGTTCATAATTTCGCTCTCCTTCCTAACCCAGTATTGCCCGGGATATTACGATTTTTTGTACTTCTGACGTACCTTCATATATTTCGGTGATTTTCGCGTCCCGGTACATCCGCTCCACGGGATAATCCCGCATATAACCGTATCCGCCGTGGATTTGCACCGCAAGGCTTGTCACTTCCCGGGCCACCGTGGAGGCGTTGAATTTGGCCATGGCGGCAAATTTCCCGAAATTTCCTCCGGTGGATTTGAGGTAGGCCGCATAAAAGATGAGCCATCTGGCGGCTTCCACTTTGGTAGCCATTTCCGCCACATACCACTGTAAACCCTGGAAGGAAGCCAAAGGCTTTCCGAACTGCGTTCTTTCATGCATGTATTTGATCGTTTCTTCAAGGGCGCCTTCCGCGATTCCCAGCGCCTGCGAAGCGATTCCAATCCTGCCGCCGTCCAAAGCCGCCAGCGCGATATTGAAGCCTTTGCCCTCTTTTCCCAAGAGATTCTCTTTGGGAATCCGGCAATCCTCGAAGACGAGTTCCACTGTCTCGGAAGCGTGGATTCCCATTTTATCCTCCACTTTTCCGATACTGAATCCCGGCGTCCCTTTTTCAAGGATAAAGGCGGAAATGCCTTTGGAGCCTTTCGAAGGGTCCGTGGACGCAATGACGACCATGGCGTCCACCCGGGCGCCGCCTGTGATAAAGATTTTCGTGCCGTTCAAGACGTATTCGCCGGTCTTTTCATCGAAAACAGCCGTTGTCTTCAATGATCCCGCGTCGGAGCCCGCATTTGCTTCCGTCAGCGCAAAACCACACAGCGCGCCGCCGGCCATCATCGGCAGATATTTCCTCTTTTGCGCTTCCGTCCCGAATTTCAAGATCGCCTGGGGAAATGAGGTGTGCACCGAGAGAACCGTCGCGGTGGCGGCGCATTTTTTGGCTATTTCCATCACGATAATCGCCTTTTCAATATCGCCCCCGCCGGATCCGCCGTATTCCACAGGGATTCCAATGCCTGTGATCCCGATTTCAGCCATCTTCCGGAATGTTTCCAGAGGAAAACGATGCTCTTTGTCCAGGGTATCCGCAATGGGCGCCACCTCTTTTTCCGCGAATTCGCGAACCATTTTTTGCAACAGCAACTGGGCTTCCGTATATTTGAATTCCATTCTTACCTCCTGTATCTCCGCTTCCAGCGCCCGAATCTATTTGTTTTCTATAATGATCTTCTTATCCAGATATTCTTTGATTTCTTTTTCTCCATAACCCAATTCTTTCATGATTTCCACGGAATCCTGCCCGATCAGCGGCGCGTCGCATTTCCAGTTGACATCAATGCTTCCGAATTTTACCGGCGTCATGGCGATGGTGTTTTTGGAACCGTCGCGGTTTGTCATTTCATAGACGTAGTTGTTGGCGATGGCCTGAGGATCCGTAGCCACGTCCTTATAGTGCCGGATTCTTTCGTGGGCGATATCCGCCTTTGTCAGCATATCCACGATTTCATCCTGGGTATATTTCGCGAATTCTTTTTCGAGGATTTCGATCAATTCTTTGGTGTGCTTTTTCACCGCGAGGGTTGTCGCGTATTTTTCCACGAGAAGATCCTCTCTTCCGAAGACTTTGCACAGAACGGGATAATAGCGTTCATAGTCGAGAATCGTAATGAAAATCCACTGTCCGTCTTTACATTTATAAGAATTTAATACAGGCGTTGTAGCGTCTTTTCTCGTCTTGGGATATTCGTCGGAAAACTGGGTGGAAGCGACCGCCGCTCCTACTGTCCAGATTGCCTGTGCATAGAGAGAAACCATAACTTTTGTGCCTTTTCCGGTCTTTGCCTGCTGATACAGAGCCGCCGCCACGCCTCCGGCGAGACTGCAGGACGTCGAAGAATCGCCAAAGGCAATCAACGGATTGATGGGGGAAGTATCCCGTTCGGACAAATCCATCATGGCGCCGCTTCTTGACCAGTAGGCGACCGTATCAAAACCCGGGTTGTCCTTTACAGGGCCGTAATCTCCGAACCCGTTGACCTGTCCCCAAATCAGATGCGGATGTTTTTTGCTGACGGTCTCATAATCGAGTCCCAGTCTTTTCAAGGCGCCCGTTCTGTAGCTGGAGATGAAAATATTGGCTTGACTCAGAAGCTTGTCCATGATCGCCAGGCCTTCGGGATCTTTCAGATTGACGCAAAACCCTCTTTTATTGGCGTTATACGTGCTGTATACGGGATTTTTTTCCCGGTCAATGGCCGTCGCCGTCATGTTTTCGCCGAGCTTTCTTCCGGGATCTCCGAAATCCGGCTCCACTTTGATGACGTCGGCGCCCCAGTCGGCCAGTATTTTACCGGCGCCCGGCCCGGCCACATAGTAGGTCAAATCCACGACTTTTATTCCTTCCAAAGGTTTGTTAAACATCATAATTCCTCCTTTTGATAATTTTTTGCAACAAAAATTCATTTCATAAATTTTTATGCAGTCTGTCAGAATAAAAATAAGCAAATGTCATGCCAATCGAGCGGGATCAAGAAATTTCCATGTATTTTACGAAAAAGAAACGAAAGAAACCCTTATTTTGTGCACATGATCTATTTATAAAAAAAATCGACGTTCCCCGTGAAGACAAAGACGACGGCTGAACAGATGTTCCAAAACGGAGACAAATTTCAGAAAAATCCCGAAATGATTCTTATTTCGCGCGGATTATCTCCACGGAGCGACATTATTCCCCGTTCGGGAACAAATCCGGAGAATTCTATTATTCTCTGTTCAGAGACAGTTTTCGCCTTCCGGGAACATTTCTCTCCTCTATGATCGGCCTTCCGATTGTATGGAGCGACAAATCAAAGCGTCGGCAGCACGGAAACCAAAGGCTTTTTATACGTTCCATCCCCGAAAAATGAAATAAAATTTTGTTTGGCATAAAATTTGCTAGTAACCATTATATAAACAACTCAACTGATTTGCTTCAGAAAATAACGGAGGTAGCACATGGCAGTATTTGTAATCGGCGCCGGACAAATGGGCGCGGGAATTGCGCAAGTAGCGGCGCAGGCGGGCATTGAGACATATTTGAATGATATCAGTGAAGCGTATATTTTGAAAGGGATCGAAAAAATCCGGACGCTGCTCGAAAAAAACGTAGCGAAAGGGAAAATCAGCGCCGGCGAAAAGGATCGGATCCTTTCCGGAATCAAACCGGCTCTCTCACTGGACGACGCAAAAGATTGCGATCTCGTAATTGAGGCGGTCATCGAGAAAATAGAACTGAAACAGGAAATTTTCTCCCGATTGGATAAAATCTGCAAGAGCGAGACCATCCTCGCGAGCAACACTTCCTCTCTTCCCATCACGGAAATCGCGGCGGCAACCGCCCGTCCGGAAAAAGTAATCGGGATGCACTTTATGCAGCCGGTACCCGTCATGAGCCTTGTAGAAGTGATCCGTGGGCTCGCCACATCCGACGAAACCTTCGGGAGCGTGGAGGAACTCAGCAAAAAAATGGGGAAAGTTCCTGTGGAAGTGAAAGACGTTCCCGGTTTTATCTCAAACCGGGTGCTGCAAATGATGATCAACGAAGCCATTTACTGCGTCTACGAAGGAGTGGCAAGCCCCGAAGGCATCGATGAAATCATGAAACGGGGAATGAATCATCCCATGGGTCCGCTGCAATTGGCGGATTTCATCGGGCTGGACACGGTTCTCTATATCATGGAGACCATGTACAAGGGCTACTGTGATTCCAAATACCGTCCCTGTCCGCTGCTCCGGCAGTATGTAAAAGCCGGTTGGCTCGGACGAAAGAGCGGACGCGGGTTCTACACCTATCAATAAGACAACCTATCCTTAACTACTCCTAACATAAAAAGAGGGCTGTTGCGCAACGCAACAGCTCCTCTTTTTGTTGTGAGATTCTGTCCGTTCCCCGGGATATTCTGTTCTCACAAGATTTTCCTTTTTCTATATCCGTTCCGCTACGCCGACGGCGACTTTTCTCCGGAGCAGGGCCGACAGGACAAAGGGTATGGCCACAACGATCAACGATCCGTATCCCAGATAGGAGTAGCCGATTTTTACAAGACCCAGCAGACCGAACTGCGCGATGGCAAAAGCCAGGATCGTAAAGCCGAGAGAGGCCCACACATAGCGGATTCGTCTTTTTTTCAGGGCGGTTTCCACGCTTTCTCTGCGCTCGAAGGCGTTCACAACCCGGGCGACGATTCCCGCGATCATATTGACGCCGGTGGAAACGGCGCCCAACAGGATCAGAAGGGAAATGATGGGCTTGAAGACCGTGGCGCCGACGCCCTTTGAAACAAGGGTCATCATGGGTACGGAGACCTGTCTGCCCGTCTGAGCGTTGATCAGTGACGGAGAGAAGGCTACAGCCAGCATCCCCAGGATGGATACCATGATGATGACCGCGTTCACCGTAAACATGTAGATCATGCTTCTCTTCACTTCCGACTCGTCTTTCAGCGATTCCA
>JAISST010000115.1 GCA_031272945.1 Fusobacteriaceae bacterium | reverse complement strand
TTTTTCCGGTAATTTCAATATCCGGGTATTGATCCATGATTAATCTGTTGTCGCTGAATTTCGTACCCGAAGAACTTGCCAGTCTGTTGTTTGTGAGACTGATCTCTCCGCCGTCTTTGGCAAAGGCGGCTATGGCGTTGGTGGCTCCTGTGGTCACGGTCATACCGATGATTTCGACGTCGTTGGTTATGGTAATCGTCGAAGCGTCGGTTCCGTTTTTCCCTTCGGCATATACGCCGACAGTGTTTTCAGAACCCATACCGCCAAGGTTGGCCGCCGTAATATCAAGCCCTCCCTTTGCGTAGGCGACGATATTGACGCCCGTGCCGGTAGCCAATTGATAAGTGGGCGCCACATTGTAAGTGGATCCGGGAGAAGCCGCGAAATTTTCCGATCCTCCGAATCCCGTTGAATCGTCGGAGCCTTCGATGGCCACGGCGGAAATACTGATCCCTGTTCCGTCTTGCACGCCGCTCCAGTTTTGATTAACTTTTCCGTTCCCGGCAATGAGGTCGCCGGTAGTCGTAACGCTTGATCCGCTGTCTCCTGATATCGCTCCGGCATAGATTCCGATATTACTTTCTCCTCCATTTACCGATATCTTCCCATTATGAAGATTCAATCCGGCATCCACAAGAGAAACAGCTCCAACACTCTTTTTAGAGTTTCCATTGACATGGATTTCATGATAATCCAATTCTACAGTTGTTGCAGTATTCTGTTTCTTGATTGCCACTCCTACAGCATTCTCTGTAATACCGTCATCTGGAGTAGCTGAACCAAATTTTCCGGAATCATATCCGCCGACGGATACACGAATCCCTTTTCCTGCGTTGCTGGAAACGCTTTGGCTTATTTTTTCCGGCACAAAAATTCCAAACGATAAATCTCCAAATACATAAAGCATACCGGTATCATTTCCATAACCGCGGTCAATCGGATCATCGTTGAATTTAATTTTTGTATTCGGCTTGCTTGGAGTAGCGCCTGACTCTAATTTCCCGATATAAAATGCGCTTCCTTCATCCCCTGAAAGTACAAACAACCCGTCATTTGCAAGAAAAGGCATGTTTTGGTTGGCGTTATTTTGCACCGTACCAAAAGCAAAACCAGCGCTTTTGTAAGTGTTAATAAAGATCTCTCCGTTTGCGCCATTATACATGATTTCGCCATCGTTGCCGTTGTTGTCGCCGCCTTGCATAAAGATCGCGTTGAAACTACCGTTTTGTACAATAATTTTCCCATCGTTCACATGCATTGCCTGATGACCGCTCGTATGGTTATACTGATTGGTGATCGTCATATTTGATCCGTTCATCGTTATGTCGCCGCTTGTAATAAAAGCGATAATTCTTGCAGCAGCAGCCATATCTTCCGCATATTGATAAGAATTTTGCAATTCGGCTGATGCGCCTGCGGCGGCGAGTCGTCCTTTCAAAGTGTTTCGGGCAATATTACCGGGACCTTGGTTGTGTATATCATAATGAACCAATTCTCTCACATCTTTATTTGCTCCCATATCGGCGGCGGCAGGCGTATAATTATATGTCCAGTCTCCGTTATTCCACATCGCTTGCACAAGCGCGCGCATCATACCGCGAGCAGCAGTTCCTGTCGTTACATTGGTCACATCCGGTATCGTCGCGGTTGCATTTGTGGCTACTGCGGCAATTCCTCCATTAGCCGTTGTATTGGCAGTGCTTTGCGGGTATATATTGTATCCTTTATAGCCGGTAAATGAATAAGTAAACCCCCCCGCAGCCGCATTTCTGGTTGCCGTGAAAGTTCCATCCGTTATCGCAATTTCTGAAATAACTGTATTCCGAGTTCCAATAGTAGGTTTATTATCCAAAAAATATGCAGCATCACCACTTCCCGCCGAAGCCGCGCTTAACGTAAATGTAGGCAGACCCGGCGGCGTAACGACAGGTGCGCTGGGCGCTGTAGGCGCTACCACCGTGACCGGTGTATATTCCGCTATCGTCGGTGCGGTCGGTACGCTCAAAGCAGGCGCTTGCGGAGTACTTGGCTTATTTACTGTAGGAGGATTCAAATTCACGGGAGAAATCGCGCCGGGCGTCGAAGGCGTAACCGGCGTCGCGCTTACGGTACCGGGCGGATTCACCGTCGGAATCGTCGGCGTAGGCGGCGGCGTCAACGTCGCGGACCCCACATTGAGCGTCACATCCTTCGTAATATTGGGCAACGTCGGATTCAGCGGCTTGATGTTGGCGCCGAGCTCAACGGTCTCCATATACGGTTCCTCTTCAATAAATACCCCGTTTCCCCCTTCCAAAGCCCCCTGCGGATCGGAAGAAGTTGTCACTGCCAAAGGAGAATAGGCCATCGTGGATTTCGTAACGGAACCCCCCGCCGGTTCCGGCGTAAACGAAAATACCGACTTGTAATCCGGATCTCCGTCTATTTTGGGATCCTTGTCCTTATCGGGGACGGGATCGAGACTCTCGGTGAGGCCGACGCGCAACTCCCCTTCGCTGTAGGGATTCTTCCCCTTGGGAGTCTGACCGCCTTGCAACCTGAACGCGATGGCGTTTATGGTGTTTTTCCATTCTTTCTTGTTATTGTTTTTCCCTTTACCCTGTTCCTCATAAAGATACATGAAAAATATCTGCGTAGACGGATAAACCGGCTTCGAATAGAAGTCGCCCGCCCGGATCAGATTGATTTCGTTTCTTCTGGCGTCCCGGATCTTCTGCTCATTTTCATGGAGAAGGTCCTTCACCATTTCCCGCGTCGTCTCGATGCTTAATATCAAAGCCTCCTGATCGGACGCGACTTTTTCCTCCAGCTCCGCCGTTGTGGCCGGGGCCGCGTTTCTCACAAGCAAGAAGACCAGCGGAATCAAAGCGCACAGCCGCACGCTCTTCATCCAAATGCTACTTAGTAATGCGTTTTTTCGGGTTTCAGGGTTTTCCTTCATTTCTCCTCCTTTGAGTCTTCCTTTATCAAATGATCAACTTATTCATCATACTTTCTGGTACAAATCATATCTCCGCATCGGGAAGTATGGTTTCTATCAGAAAGAAGGAGGATTCCTTAACAACTGCCATATTCTTAAATCTCCCATCAGAACGTTTCTTCAGGCCCCTTCTCCGAAGGGGCGGACCGCCCGAAGGGCGGCGGGGTTGCGAGGCCGGCCGTAGGGGCACGGCGTGCCGTGCCCTTTGGCGTAGCCTCCCGCGGGATTGGCGAGATCCCGCGGGTGTGGTCCTAACGTGCATTCATGAACTTATAATTGAACCTCACGCCGAACCGTACGTCCACATTTTTCTTATTCTCATGCTGGCGCGCTTCCACATCGAAGCTGACGCCGTAACGGTTTGCCTTCTCGAAAGTTATGCCGGCTTTGGCCTTTCCGATCCAGCCTTCTTTTTCGGGTACGGATAAATCATACCAATCTCCTGCTTCATGAAGTTGCGCGCGATTGTTCCGGTAGTTTTCGCCGAGCTCGTAGGCGGCGGAGAGACTGCCGAAGATCTTGGCCGATACTTTCTTTCCGATGTAGAAGCGTTTCTCGGCTTTGATGCCCGCCTCAGGCTGGATACTGATGTAATCCTTCCCCTTGACGTCCAGCGTCAGGCCCGAATCCCCCATGGCTTTTTCGGTGAATTTCCCGAAGGTTCCATATTCGAGGTTCATTGCCCCGTAGAGGTCAAGTTTACCGGTGAGTGTTCGGATCAGTGTCTTCTCGAGCTTATTGTCGAATGTCACTTGGAACGAGTTGTAGGAGCCCTTGTTTTTATATGTTCTGTCCAATTCCAGCGTCCGTTCGGCAATGTGCCGGTTGTATCCCAGTTCGAGCCGTGACGTCCAGTGGAGACTGTCGTTGTCCGCGAAGTTCTTCACAAAGTGAAGTCCCGCCCGCAGGCTGTAGATGTCTTCCTTGGACCGGTCGAAGTACTTGGGCGCGTCGTCGAAGTCAAACCTCGATACCGCGAATCCCATGGACCAACCCCACTTGCTCCCGAAATTCCTTCCTTCTTTTTCCTTCATGTAGTAGAGACCCTGCACGCGGTAATCATAGTCGTCGATTCCGGCGGTTTGGTCGTGCAGGCTTCCCTGCGTGTAGATTACGCTGTATTTGGCCGTGTCTTTCGTGAAGTTGTAAGAGTTTACAAGTTCGTCGAAGGATCCGTCAAAAGCGCTTTGTACGTTTTGCATTCGCGTCTGGATCGTCGCGTAAATATCTCCCCGGATTTCTCCCATGGTCCGGGCTGTCTCCCGGTGGAACTCGGCAAGCCCTTCTTCCTGATACGTCGTCTCGAGATAGCTGTTCAATCCCTTGATAACCTGAGAGGAGGCGCTCTGACCGCCTGTGGGATCCTCGTAGAGGATCCTGTCAAGGCCTTCAAAGATTTCCTCATACTGCCCGCCGATGGCAAGCGACGTATAAGACTCCTTGGCGATGAGAAGACTCCCGTCGGTCTCGTCAACCTTCGCCAGGAACAGAGGCGAGGTGTTGACGGTGATGGTCGACGTGGGCGCTCCGGTCAGGGCGTTCAGGAAGTTTTCCACCTTCCAGGCATAGCCGTTGCCGATGTCGGGAAAGGTTGAAAGCAGCTGCACGACGCCCGAAGTATCCGGAGACGTGAAGAGCGGCCGTTCGGGATCGAAGTTGGTCAGATCCACGATTACGTTTTGTAGTACAAGGGGCTTGTCGGCTTTCAGCGTTCCGCCAAGCGTCACGTACTTTCCGTCGATAACGATGACGCCGGGATCTTCGATCCGTACCGGACCGTCTCCCACAGTAGCCGAGTTGGGGTTGTCAATGTGCGTGCCGGTTCCGATGATGGTTCCGGCGTCGGTTACACTGACGCTCCCCTTGATGGCGGTACTGGAGGCGTCAATCGTGATGGTTCCCGCGTTGACGAGATGGGATCCCGTGCCTAAGAGCATACCGAGCGCGCCGTTGGTAACATTGATGGCGCCGTTGTTCCGGATCGTCGCGCCCTGATAGGCGGCCATTCCGATCGACATCTGGGTGCAAGTGGGATCGGGGTCTTTCCCGTCGACGTTAATCGTCCCGTTGTTAATCGCGGTGGCGTTTTCCGTGGCAAAGAGCCCCACGCCGCCGTTTGTGACATTGATTGTGCCGTTGTTCGTGTATTCAGAGCCGGTTCCCGCGGCGTATACGCCTACGGAATGGCCAAAGCCTACGTTCATAGTGACGCCTGAGGAACTGGATCCTTTCGCGCCGTCGGCGAGATAGAAGCCTACGGAATTGAGGTCATCCGTTACATCGGCGTGATCCGCGCCGGTGTCGGTCGCCCCTACCGTAACATTGCCGCTGTTGGTAAAGGTCACGGTCCCCTTGAGGAAGGCGCCTACGGCGCTCTCGCCCAGGGTGAAGGACGCGGCGTTTGTAACGTTGATGGTCGAGGCCGGGGTGGAATCCACATAGATTCCGTAGCCGCCGTCTCCAATGCTCCAACTTCCGCCGGTGGTGATCGTTCCCTGGTCCCCCTTCTTATAGAGGGCGATGGATCCGGTTCCGTTGCCTTTGTTGGCCACATTGACGCTTCCGTTCCAGCTGACGTTACCCTTGCCCTCCGATACGATCCCGACGGAGGTACCCGCTCCTACGGTCATGGCGGAACCCGCCGCCGTAAAGGAGATGTCCGTATCCTCTCCGAAGACGCCGATGGATTTCTTGGCGCCCACTGTGAGGTTTCCGTTGCCGGTAATTGGCGCTGTCGTTCCCGCGGCGCTCTTGCCGTAAACGCCGATGGCGCTTTCTCCCGCTGTAATATTGCCGGAAACCGTGATTCCCGCGCCGTCCAGATCCTCTCCGTAAACACCGATGGTATTGTCTCCCGCCGCTACCGAAGCCGCCGTTACGTTGGAGGTCGTCCCGCTTCCCGTTCCTTTGGATACAAAGATGCCGATGGATGAACTGCTGAGGTCGGCGCTGGCGCTGGATCCCCCTGTCGTCACGGCTCCTGCCGAGATGGAGGCGTTTTCGGCGTAGACGCCGATATTCTTGTCGCCGTTTGCGGCCACTGCCCCCAGCCCTACGGTCACAGGCGCGGCCTTCCCCAAGGCTACGATTCCGATCTGGTCCGTATCCCCCGCGCCGCCGATGGCGATGGGCGAGGAGATGGTTCCGGAGGTATCCTCCAGAACGGCCCCGATGGTATAGGATCCCGTCTGGTTGATGGTCGGCAGCGTGATGGCCGTGGCGATATTCTTGTAGAAGGCCCCGACGGAGGATTTTGCCGCCGTTCCGGCGTATACGTTGATCGTCGCTACCGGCGAGAAGCCGCCCGCGAAGTAGACGCCGACGCCGCCGTTTAATACGTCAATGCCGCTTAAGTTCGTGATGGTTCCGCCCTGGTTGATCATGGCCCCGATCCGGTCGTTGGCCACGAGGTTCGGAAGTCCCGTCTGCAGCGTGATGTCTCCGCCGTTTTCCACATAGAGGTACACGCCGTTATTGCCGACGGTAAGATTCCCGGGGTTCACATTGCTGATGGTGGTTCCCGCGTCCACGGAGGCGATGGCTATGGCATCGTTTCCTGTGGTGACGGTTGTGGCCCCGTCAAGGATCACGGAGGATCCGCCGTCGGCGTAAATGCCTACGGCCGATTTGCCGGGCGTGGAATTTCCCACCGTGAACGCGCCCTTGAGACCCGTTCCGCCGACGGTCGTCGGCGTCGCCAGCGTATCCGTCGTGATGTAGGCCCCGATGGAGTCATCTAAAAGCGTTACGGTCCCCAAATCGGGACTCGCTACGTTTGCGCCCGCAAAATAGGCCCCGATGGTCTCGTTTGCCGAGCCAGCGGTGGTTCCTCCCGTGACGGCCCCTACCGCTCCCTGGGCCACAAAGCCGATGGCTCCGGCGCCTGTGAGGTTGAGGGTTCCGGTCCGGACTGTGGCGTTGCTGCCGTCCGCCACGATTCCCGCGCCATCCGCTCCTACGTTGATGATATTGGCGTTGTCAATGTCCGCTATGGTTGTGTAAATGCCCACCGAAGGCGTTGCGGGCGTACCCGTGGAAAGCCCCGAGGCTGTGATGACGCCGCTGTTCCGGACAGTTACCGTGGCCGCTCCCGCGGTTCCGATGGCGCCTAATCCCACGCCGCCGGCGGTGACGTTGATAATGCCCGCCGCCAAGTTTTCCACAAGATAGGGTCCCCCTGCGGTGTAGTTTCCCAGAAGCGCCGCCGATCCCGCGGCGTTGATGGTCGCTCCGGAACTCAGGTTTCCGTTGGTGGTGGCTACGAGAGAGCCTGAGCCGATTGCCGTAAACTGGCTGCCGAGGTTCAGCGTTCCGCCGTCGTTGTAGATGGCTGTGGCGCCCGGTCCCTTGAATTCCACGGTGAGTCCGCCCGAGGTTCCGATGTTTCCGGTGGAGCCCGCGGCTAAGACTACGCCGATGCCGCTGTAGATGTCAATCTTTCCGCCCTGGGTCCCGAAGGTCGCGCCGCCCGGCACATAGATGCCGATGCCGTTTGTCCGGACTTCCGTAAGAGCGTTGGCCCCGTAATCGGTTGCCGCCGCTCCCGCGTATACCCCGACGGTTCCCGCGCCGTCCGATTTGACGGTCACGTTATCGAGGGTGTAGGCCGGTATGGAGGCCGGTATATAGACGCCCACCGCCGAAGGCATTCCCGGGCCGGAGGGGGTGATACCCGCCGATACGGTGTTGTTGGCGAAGGCCACATATTCGTTGCCGAGGTAGACGCTGACCGTAGAGGTCGTGGCGCTCCCGTCGATGTTGCCGGTGATGGTGGTTGGCGTTCCCGCGGTTCCCAGCGCGTAGACGCCGATGGCCCCTGTGGTTGCGGCCGAGAGATTGAGATTCGTGTCGACGACGGCGCTGTTGGCGTAGATGCCCACGGCCCCCGAAGACAGGTTCAATGTTCCCGTAAATCCGCTTGTCTGGCCCGCTCCTGTATTTTCCACGTAAATGGCTGCCGTGCCCGAGGCCGCGTTGACGATTCCCGTTCCCTGCAATACGCCCTTTACGTCTTTAACCGCCATGCCGACGCCGCCCGCTACATTGATGGTTCCGTTGTTGGTCACGACGGATGTCCCCGCGAGTCCCGTGGAGTCCGCCAACATGCCGACGCCTGCCGTCACGTTGATGGTCCCCGAGTTTTTCGCTTCGCCGGTATCGCCCGCTGTCGGGGCCAGAGCCGCCATTGCCGCCGAGGTGGCGTTGTTGACGGTAAGGACGCCCGCAGCCAAGTTTTCGCCGAGGCCTTTTCCCACCACGATGCCCGCGCTGTTGCCGCCTAAGACCGTTGTGGCCGTGCTGGAGGAGTTGTAGGTGCTGCCTCCCGCCACGAAGGCGCCGATGTTTCCGCTGAAGGCCGCGTTATAGACGATGTCTTTGGCGTTATTGACGGTAATGGCGTCATCGGTATAGATGCCCACCGTCGATCCCGACAGGAATTCCAGATCCACCCCGTGAGCCACGGGCGACGAGCCCGTTCCCTTCTTGTAGTAGATTCCGGCGTTGGTGGTGGAGGAATTGTTCGTCAGGCTGATGGCCGCCCCTGTTACGGAAGCGCCGTCCGTGAGGTACATGCCGGTGCCGAGATCCGCTCCCGGCGTCGGGTTCCCCATGGTGAGGGCGATTCCGAAGCCGTCGGCGTCGCCGTCTACCGAAGTCAGCGTTCCTCCCGACACATAGACCCCCACGACGCTGTCGGTCAGGGCCGACACGTCCTGGGCCGCCGCGACGAGATCGGTCACGGTGCTGGATCCCACGACATAGAGGCCTACGGATCCGTTGTGTTTTGCGGTCAGGGTCACGGCGTTTATGGTATTGTTGCCGTTGGAATAGATGCCCACGGCGCCGTTGTCGATGTCGATGGATTTTCCCACGCCCAGGGTCACGGTGTTGCCGGCCCCGTCAATATAGATTCCGCGCTGGTTTCCGTTTAGCTTTATGTCGACGTTGGCGGTAATGCTGTTGTTTTTCACATAGACGGCCGTGCCGTTTACGAGGTTCGTGGCGTCTATGACAGGCGTCCCCGTTCCCCCCAGGGTAATGGCCGAGCCCAGCGAGTCGAAGTCAAATCCGATCTTGGAGGACGTATCGCCCGCTACGGCGTTTTCGAGCTTGAGGGTCCCGTTTACCGTCATGCGTCCCGCCGTGGCCGCATCCGCCGGAAGGATTCCGACGCCTGCGTCTCCGATCTTGAAGGTTCCGCCTAAGGAGATGGTCTCCGCCGCCGTCAGGTTCTTGGCGTAGAGACCCACGGTCCCCGTTCCCGCCGTGGCCCCTGTCGATACGGTTCCCGCCGGATCATTGGTGAAGCTGGCTTTATCCAGGTATACGCCGACGGAATTGTTCCCGTTGGCGTCAACCAATCCCTTGTTGGTGACGGAAGCCGTCGCCGCGGGGTCCGTTCCCGTGGAGGAGGCGTTTGCCTCGGCGTAGATTCCCACGGAACTCTGGCCCGAGGTCACGATGGTCGCGCCGGTATCATTGGTAATCGTGGCTTTTCCCTGGTTGGGAAGGAGCACGCCCGAGGCGTTAAATTCGGCGCCCGCGTTGGTCGCGGCCGAGGTCTTCCGGTAAGACATGCCGGCGATCCCCACGCCGCCCTGGCCGTCCACTTTGATCTGGCCGGCGTTTGTGACTTCGGCGCCGTTGACGATGAATACGCCGACGCCGTTGCTGTTTAACGTATTGGAGGTTCCCGTCGGTACTTGGGGCAGCCCTACGCCGTCCCCTGTCTCCACCAGAACTTTCGATCCGCTCTGGATACTGATCTGTCCGTAGTTGCTGTAGAGACCCACGCCGCCCGCTCCGGCGTTCAATCTATCCGCGATGACGGTGGCGTTGTTCTTGAGGTTGATTTGCGTATCGGCGTTGGATGTCGCGCTGTTGGAAGAGGTCGTCTGGATGCCCACGATCTGCCCTGCGGCGCTGGATGTGGCGCTCACAATGACATTGGGAACCGCCGTTACGGTAGGCGTACCCGGAGGCGGCGCCACCGTCGTATGCTCGCCGACGTTGATGACGGAGCGCTGACGCATGAGACGCGTGTAGAAATTGTTTCCGGGGCTGTTTCCTGTCTCCGCCTGCTCGATGGTCTGGTCGATGAAGAGTTTCCCGCCTTCGAGAAGGGCGATGGTGGTCCCTGTGGGGGAGAAGGCCGTGCCGGTCAAGGTGCCGATGTCGCCGATGATGTTGCTGACGTTGATGCCGGGGTTGTTCTTGAGGGAAAATCCGATGGCGTTGCCGGTGGTGTTGACGGTTGCGCCGGTCAGGGTGACCGAGGGCGTCCCGCCCGCGTAGTCGATCTCGACGCCGATGGAGTTTCCGCTGATATTGAGTGTGGAATTTGTGAGGTCGATGGTTCCGCCGTTTTGTGTGAATACGGCGTAGGCCATGGCCCCGGTTCCGTTATTGTTGAAGTTGATCGTGCCGTTCTGGAGGCTTAAGCCCTTGCCGTCGGCCACGACGCCGGCCGATCCGTCCTGGACGTCGATGTAGGAGTTGTTGAAGTTGTCCGTGCCGGCTGTGCCCTTGACGTATACGCCGATTCCGCGGTCTGTGCCCGCGCTGGTGTTCTTGACGGTCACTTTGAGACCGGAAGCGGGTGCGGAAATGGTTCCGCCGTCGCTGTAGATACCGGTCGCGCCGTTATCCGCGGTGAATTCCAGCGTGGTCGCCGTGGAACCGTTGACGGTTCCTTTATTAAAGAGGGCAATGGCGTTCTTGCCGTCGGCCAGTACGGTGGGCGATCCCTGTAACTCGAACGTACCTTTGTTGTAGATGGCAACGGCGCCCTGTCCCTTGACTTTGATAATGCCGTTTGCGGCCGATGTGGAGATCAGATACCCGTAATTGCCGATATCGACCGCCATACCGATGGAACTCTGCCCTTGAAGGTCGATGACGCCTTCATTATAAATATAAGCGTTTGTGGAACCCGCGCCCGCCAACGGGAAGGAGCCCGCCGTCATCCCGTAGATTTCCTGGACGGGAACGGTCGTCGAAACAGTCTTCAGGTTCCGAACGGTTCCTGACACGGCGCCGGATCCCGCGGCCTGCAGCATGGTGTTTTCAACGCCTGTGGCGCCGGTGGAAATATTGACGTCCACGATGATCTCGCCGTTGTCGGATCGGATCAGGGCGCTCTTGGTCGCCCCCGCGCTGAAGGTGATGGAGTCTACTTTTGTTTGCGTACCGGTATTTTGCAATACCATGGCGTTGGGGTTATTTACGAAGTTCCGATAGAAGCCGACATTCTCCGAGCCGCCTACCGTGATGTTCAAATGATTCAGGATATCGCTGGGGTCCGTGTAGGTAAGTACATAAGTGTTCGGTTGGAGTGCGCCTGCGGCGCCCGGCGTCAGCGCATAGGATCTCGCGTCAATATTTGCCGCGTTGTCTGTCGGACCCATAAACATCGCGATCCCTATATTTTGACTGCCTTTCACTTCTACGGTTGCAGCCGTTCCGTCGCTTTTGGTTCCATATACTGTCGTAAGATTATAATATGCAGGTTCTGCGTAGGCTTTCATACGCAATCCGTAAGATCTTGTTCCCTCCAGGACGATATTTCCGAGATATACTTGCGTATTGGGAGAGGCAGTTTGATAATGACCATAGTCTATGGCTATACTTTCCGTTGCGCCGGAGCTGATCTTAATCAACCCGTCATTGGCGGTGACTGGTCGTTTTACAAATCCACTGGTTTGTGTATTGCCATATTCCGTATCAATCTGGATTCCCACCATATTGGAACCGCTGTTGAGATCAATGACGCCGGTCGGTCCGACTCTCAGTTCTGTGGTCACTTGACCTGTAATGATCCTTTGAAAATTCTGTCCTCCGCCGCCGCCTCTTGCAAGCAGTTGATGTTCGAAGCCCAAAATAGCGGTCCCGGTTCCCAGAATTGGAGTTCCGGTATCTGCTCTGTCGACGCCGTGGAGCGTCAGATTCCCGTCCAACTGGTACACATTATCGGTAACGGTAGCTTTTGTTCCTGATCCGGTCTGATAGGGATTCAAACTGACAAAATATGCAGTCCTGTTAACCGGACCGACATACATGTCATAATCTCCTGCAATATTGACGTCATGATCTGCGGCGTCGCTGATAAACGCAACGATTGTCGCGGTAGATTGCCAAGTGGACGTCAGACTGTTATTTGCCGCGCCGAGATCCGGCGCCGTAACATTAATATTTCCACCGGTTACTGTAAATCCGTTCAAAACATCAGCTTCCCCTGTAAAAGCTCGAATCGTAACAGGCGCGGTTGTTTGATAGGTGGACCAGTTTTCCAGGGCCATTGAACTGCCGCTGTTATTCGCGTGAACAATAGGCGCGGTCCCTTGACCGAATCCTGTTCCGTTAAACGTCAAATTGGCAGGCGTCAATACTACAATCACCGGTTCTGAAGGCTCAGCCGGCGGCGTGGGACTGCTGACTGCGGTAGGCGTAAAGATCGGCGCCTGCGGATTCACGCTGACTGTCGGCACGGTTACGGTGGGTACGCTCACGGCCGCCACGGCCCCGGGCGCATTCACATTGAGCGAAATAGCCGGTACCGGCGGAATGGTCGGCGGCGTCACGCCTCCGAACGTCACGTTAAACTGCGGCGCGCTTACCTGCACCGGATTTACCGTGATGCTGGGCACATCGGGCGCGTCCACCGACACGGATACGCTCCGGGAGATCGTGGGCACATCGGGTTGCATGGGTTTGATCTGGACGCCCAGGTCAATGGTAAAACTGTGGGGTTCCCCCGCCCCCACGATGCCGTTGGTCTCTCTCACGATTCGCGTCGCGAGCTCATACTCGCTGATCCTGCCCGCGATATAGTCGTCATAGTCCTGCTGGCTTACGGTATCGGGAATATTCCCGGCCTGGATATCCTTTTGGACGGCGCTGATGGTTTCCTTGAAGTTTTCTCCGGTCCTGTCCTTCATATCCCCGCTGTTTTCGTAGCCAAAATTAAAGAATATCTGGGTCGACGGATAAATGGGTTTCGAATAGTAATCCGCCATTCTCAGAAGATTCAGTTCCTCGCCCTGCAATTCCCGTAATCGGGCTTCGTTTTCGGCCAAAAGTTGCTCGATTTCAGCCTTTTGCATCTGGATTTTATCCAAAAGCGAAGCCTGGCTGGCGGCGGCGATTCCGCTCAGTTCCTCAATGCTCCGGCCCGCGGCGGCCCCGGTCACGATTTCTCCGGTGATCATGAAAGCCGTCAGCAGCGCTGCCGTGAATCCGATTTTCTTCCTTTTCAGAAAAGACTTCAGCGTCTTTTCCGCCAAGCTTTTCATATTGTCCTTCATTCTCACTCCTTATAAATCTTCCCTTGATACATAAATATAAATGTCCCCTTGAAACGCCTACATCTCTACAATACTACAGTATAAATTATTAGCGGTGAGGTTCCTTCAGCGTTTCGCCGCGGATTTTGTCCGCTTCTCCATATTGTCCAGTCTTGCCATATATTCTTTGAGTTTCTTGTTTTCGGTCTCCAGCGTCTCGATTTCGCTCTTGTTGTTCTTGAATTCCTCCCGTACGGCGTCAAATTTGTCGCCCAGGAAATTGTGCTCCACTTCCCCCGCGCCCAATTCCTGCTCCAGTTCGCGGATTTCCGCCTCTTCCCGGTTCAGATAATACATGCGGGTCTTGCCTGTCTCAAAGGCCTGGTCCGTGGCGGCCAGTTTCGCTTTATCCGTGTTGCGGGCCCGGAACACTTTCTCCTCCAAGGATTCGTAGAGGTCTTCCCTTTTTTCCCGCATCACTTTTTTCTTGGATTTCTCCGTAACGGGAACCCTTTTCGCTACAGGCGCCCTCCGTACGGTTGTGGCTTCGGCGGCGACTCCGGCAAGGATCGCCGTTACCAAAAGAATAACTATTTTTTTCATGCTCGTCTTTTCCCTCCTTAGACTCGAAACTTTGATTTTTTTGATTATGGATTCTGATTACTATAATTTTTATTGTACTATGATTCATTGATTTGATCACAGGATTCCATTGATTATTATGAACGATGAAGGTTTGATGGTGCGTGCGGCAGGATGCCGCCCCTACGTTCGATTCATTTTCAATTCTCAATTCATTTACACGTTCTTTCCCCTGTACTTCAACCAAAATCCCCCTTTTTCCTTTATGTCGAATACATTTTTTGTTTTGTCAACAACAAGTCACACGCATATTATACCAATTTACTCCACGAAAGGAAAGTGAGATTTATTCATTGTTTCATGACATTCGTTCATTGTTTCGTGCTTTCGCATTATTGTTTCCGGGTTTTCCCTTTTATACCCCCATAGAACCTCCTTATTGTCCGGGGGATTTCTATCCCCGTTTCGTATTATTTACAATTTTGAAATGTGTACAATCTAAGACGTTTCTTTTCAAAAATTTCATAAAATCTTATGTATGCGTAAAACACAACCGTCGGCGCCTCCGCCGAAAGCTGTGATTTCGAGTTCAGTTTTTTCTGCAAAGTATTCAGTTGGCCCGGATTTGGCGCGTATCGCCGCCTGTTTTTATCCGGCAGGTCCTCCCCGAAGGGCTCCCTTGGCCCGGACGGTCCCTGGGTTTCTGTCAGACCGCTCTCCGGCTTCTCACAATTCATTTGCCACAATGTGAGAGAGAACGCTTCGTCCGAATTTTGTACAACTGTTTTGCGGCGTCCTGTGACATAATGATGGTTGTATGACCAATTTTCAAAAGGTTACAGGAACGGATTTTCATTGCGCGAGGGGGTTCCTCAACAACAAATTATCCCCTCGCGACAGCAACAAAAATAAAAACTTTTTTGAATTGTTATTTTTGTCCTGTTATTGCGATGCATTCTTGCCTATAAAGCATTCGTTCAGAATTGTGTCAATTTTGTCAACAAACGCTTTGATATAGTATATCACAGAAAATAGTTTGTGTCAACTTTTTTTCAAAATATTATTCGGATTGTTACCATTTTTGTTGGGAAGTCCAATTGGCGCAAAGGGTAAATGTCCGTAAATAAAAAAAATGTCATTTTTGCTTCACACAACGACCTTATTGGAAGCAACAAACAACAAAAATGAACGGATTCAAGATTTTCACACATTACGATACTCCCGGTACCAGCGGCGCGCCTGCGTATTCGGTGAAAACTGGGGTCGGTTGGTCCCTGTGGGCGCTTGCGGGATTTGGCGTGATCCCGAGAGAGGGGCGCTTCTGTGGACCGGAATCAAGGATTCTCTGAATAACTGAGAGGATATCCGTTTTCGTCACGGTATTTTTCGGTTTTGCTTGATTTTTGTCTCCCTGCGGAGACACCCATGCCCGTACGTTGGAATTCCTTGATCCGCAATTCCCCTTCCCGAGGGACAAAGGCGATTTTGTCCGGATTCATTCCGGGGGCTTGCGTAAGTGACCGGCCAATCCTTAAAGATGATCTGCGTATCCCTTTAATCCCGATTGGCCACAATGGTGAAGCGGGCGTTTCGTCTGTTGGCAGTATGCCGTAATTACGTGAAAATGCCACATGCTCACAATCCTTCCATTTTCTGAGTAAAACGTAAGGATTATCATGTATTCGACAAAATGATTGTCCGGCCCGGGATCCCCCGCGGCCTTAAAAAGCAGTAATATATTGTATCAGCCGGAATCAGGATGAAGTTCGGAAAATACAATATGCCATATTATACACCAAAAACCGTTTTTTGGCAAGTTTTTTTTGTGTGTATGCGGTGGATGATTGTGCGTATCAGGCGGATAACGGACACAGAAATAAATGCAATTTATTTTTCCCCCAAATAATCCGCAATAACCCGCTCCCAGGTCTCCTGCGCCCGCATTATCGTCACGATCACCTCGCGGACGGCGCCCGCCCCACCCGGAAAGGAAGAGACAAAATCCACCCGATTGCGCACCTCGGGAACGGCGTCGGCCGGCGCCGCTGAAAATCCGGCCTTTGTCAGGGCGCCCAGGTCATTGAGATCGTCCCCCACAAAGCAGACTTCCTCCCAGCCGAGCTTTTCCAATTCCATAATTTTCCGCAAGGCGCTGCTTTTGTCGCGACAGCCCTGTTCGGCGTATTTCACGGAATTCTCCCTGGCGCGGCGTTCCACCACATGGGAGGTCCTTCCCGTAATGATGGCGGAAATCCCGCCGTATCGCGTCCAGACTTCAAGGCCGAGTCCGTCTTTGGCGCTGAAGGCCTTCGTATCGTTGTCGGTATTGTCCAAGCGAATCCGCCCGTCCGTCAGTGTCCCGTCCACATCCAAAGCAATCAGACGGATCTTTTTCATTTTTTCAGATAAATCATTCATAACAATTCTTCTCCATAATAATAAATTCTACAACAGTTGCACCGCGATATCCGCCACCTTGGACCGCTCCCCTTTCTTGAGCGTCACATGCCCCACGATCTCCTGATTCCGGAGCCGGTCAGCCATATACACAAGGCCGTTGGTGGAGGCATCGAGATAGGGATTGTCAATTTGCTGCGGATCGCCTGTAAATACGATCTTCGTATCCTCGCCGACCCGGGTGATGATGGTTTTGATCTCCAGCGGCGTCAGATTCTGCGCTTCATCTATTATAATGAATCCCCGGGGAATGGACCGCCCCCGGATATAGGTCAGCGGTTCGATCTTGAGGATTCCCATGGATTCCAGCCCTTCCACGACTTTTTCGCCGGCCCTGTCGTCCTTGGTCTCGCTGAGAAAATCTATGTTGTCAAAGATCGGCTGCATCCAGGGCCGCAGCTTCTCCTTTTCGTCGCCGGGCAGATAGCCGATGTCCTTGCCCATGGGAATAATCGGCCGGGCGATCAGGAGTTTCTTGTATTTTCGCCGTTCCACGACCTGCTCCAAGCCCGTCGCCACAGCCAATAACGTCTTTCCCGTACCGGCGCCTCCCACGAGGGTCACGACCTTCACGTTGTCGTCCAGCAGCAGGTCCATGGCAAAACGCTGTTCATCGTTCCGGGCCCGGAGTCCCCAGGCGCTCGAATCGCCCAACAAAAATTTGCGGATTTTCCCCCGTTCATAGCGTCCCGTGAATGTTTTCTTGCCGCAGAGGAGCTTGAAAAAAGCGTTGGGCGTCGGTCTGAGTCCCGGCGCTTCCAGGTCCTCAAAGTCAATGGATCCGTGTTTGTCGTATTTTCCGGCCTGTTCGCTGGTGATTTCCACCGTGAAAAACCCGTCATAGAGCTCGTTGTAGTCGACCCGGTCGTTTTCGTAATCCTCGACCTCGATGTCCAGCGAATCCGCTTTGATCCGCATGTTGAGGTCCTTCGTGACAATGATGACCCGCCGGTCGGGGTTTTCCTCGATAATGCCCATGGCGGCCGCTAAAATATAATTGTCCACGACGTCTTTCCGCAACATATCCGGCAGCTTCGTCAGGTCGTTTTTGATTTCCACCCTGAAAAACACGTCGTTTTCCAGCGGAACGCCCTTGAAGAGACTGCCCCTTTCCCGGATCTTGTCCAATGTTCGCGCCGCCATTCTCGCCTGGATGGCGGTATTCTGATTCCGCTTCAGCTTGTCGATCTCCTCGATCACATAGATCGGAAGGACCACATCATTCCCTCTGAAATTTTTGATGCAGTTGGGATCGTGAATCAAAACATTGGTGTCCAAAACAAAAATTTTTCTCATCGCCTCACTCCATTTTCCATGATATGGTGCTGCATATTTATTCCTTTGTTGCAATTTGATTTTTATTTTTTGTAAGGAAGTACACAGTGTTTTCGCTTCAGCCCGCTTTTCCGTCACGCTTTCCTGTTTGCGGATATTACCGACAAAGCCTTATGAGGGCAAGCTCAGAATACGCCGATGGAATGTAAAAAAATCTTTTCGGCGCCGATGGACGTCTCCTCCGTATGACCGCTATAGACCACCGTATCGGGGGGCAGAATGTCGCAGAGTTTCTTGAGACTGCGGAAAAGAGCTTCCCCGCTGGCTGTGGGCAGGTCATAGCGCCCGAAGCTCTGCTTGAACATCGTGTCTCCCGAGATCAGAAGCTTGGAATCCCGCGCATAAAAGCATTTGGACCCCACCGTGTGACCCGGGGAATCAATGACCGTAAAAGGCCCCACCGTGTCGCCGTCCTTCACAAAAGTCACGGGTCCGTCGTAAGTAAAGGGTTCGCCGCCCATGTAATGGACAAGGTTGTATTCGGGTTCCTTCAGGAAGACGGCGTCTTCCTTGCCGAGGACAACCTCGGCGTCGGGATAGAGCTTGACCAGGTCCTTGAGACCGATGATGTGGTCGCCGTGACCATGGGTCAGGACAATGGTTTTGAGGGTGATGCCCTCGGTTTTGATGAAGGTGGTCAGGCCTTCGAGATTGCGGCCGCCGCAGTCAAAGAGGATGCCGTTTTTGTCGGCGTCCCAGACGAGGTAGCACCAGGTGCCCAGAGGGCCTAATATAAAAGGTTTGATTTGGAGCATGTCTTATCGTCTCCTCAAGCGGAAGAAAACCGCTTGCATTTTATTGAAAAATAGTGTATTCTAATAATGTATTACGGAATTTGTCAGCCTTGTCGACTTGACGGAGAAGCCTCATGCACATCGTCCTTTACGAACCCGAAATCCCATACAATACCGGCAACATCGGCCGCACTTGCGTCCTTACCGGCGCCGCTTTGCATTTGATCCGACCGCTGGGCTTTTCCCTGAGCGAGGGGCAGATCCGGCGGGCCGGGCTTGATTACTGGCATTTGGTCGATCTCAGGGTCTGGGATTCCTGGAAGGACTTTCTTTCGGCCAATCCCGGTATCTCCCTGTGGTACGCCACCACGAAAACAAAAAATAAATATACGGACGTCCGCTATCAAGCGGATGACTATATCATGTTCGGCCCCGAATCCCGCGGCATTCCCGAAGAAATCCTCCGGGCCGCGCCCTCCCGCTGCGTGACGATTCCCATGATCCCCATGGGGCGGTCTCTCAACCTCTCCAATTCCGCCGCCGTGATCCTCTATGAGGCTTTGCGGCAACTGAATTTTCCCTTGTAAAAAAGCGGACCAAAAAAGTCCGCTTCAATCAGGCTGTCGGGATCATGAGGCCGGCAAACCGGCTGTCCAGTTCCTCGTAATTATTGCGCAGGTAATGGAAGGAATCCTTTGCCCGCTCGGGTACATTGACCACGTTGACAAGTCTGTGGATATTTTTCCCGCATTCTTTGTAGATCCGCGTGAAGAGCAGGTACAAAAACCCTACGGTGACGCCCTCCACGCCGCTGAAATCCAGCGTGACTTCATTTCCGCTGTTGATGTGATCCACCACAATTTTCCCGAAGGCCATAGCCTTTTTCGGCGAGGCCAGTATCAGAGTTTCCAAAATGTTCGTCAAAACAAGAATCATAAATCAGAACCTCCTTGGATATCCCTCTCTTGCAACCCACGGGGATATTTTTTTTGGGGAGATCGCCGTATATAGCATACTCCGGCGTTCTTACTATCATTATACTATTATTTTTTGCAAATGTCAACTGATATTGCTCCGTCTCCCGGGCGGGCCGCCGAATCCTCCGGTTTTTCGGGAAAATTTTTTCCGCCGCTTTCTAATCGCCCTTCACTTCGCCGCGTCGTTCGATATTGCCGTCTTTGTCGAAATACTCCCATACGCCGTAGGCTTTACCCATTTTGAGCTGGCCCCGGATCTGGATTCTGCCGTTGGGATGATACAGCAAATAACGGCCGTTGTCTTCACCGTTGGTGTACGTAGTTTCCATGACCTTGGAGCCGTCTTCCCGGTACAGTACGAATTTGCCGTTGAGCCGCCCGTTCTTCCAGTTTTCAATGGATTTCATGGCGCCGGAGGGATGAAAGGTCACCCATTTCCCGTGAGGCTTCCCCTCGAGATAATAATTCCGGTCTTTTACGTCTTTGATCGTGCCGGTAAAAGGCGCGGCCTCCCCTTTCACATACATGACGCCGTCGACGTCCCGGATATCCCGGACGGACACGCTCCGGGCCCACAGGGGCAAGGCCTGCGTCGCAAACAAAACCATACACAGTAGCTTTCTTTTCATTTCCATCACCTGTCTATATTTTACAGTCTTTTGCAAAAAATGCAACAATTTCTTTTCCTTTGGCGCGTTTTATGCTAAAATAATTCTATCCGAAAGCCCGTACAGCAATCAAGGGGGCGAAAATAACCCCGAAATCCATGGAGGCATTATGCATTTTGAAATCGTTAAAAAAGCAAAAACAAACTATGACTGGCGCGTCATCCTCGTGGAGGAAGGCGAATTTGCCGCTCCCTCTTCGTTATCGGAAGATGTGGGCGCTCTTTTCACAAAATTGGCCGCCAAAGAGAATTTCAGCGGGAAACCGGGCCAATGCCTCCGGGGAGAGACCTGGGACGGAAAGACCCTGGTTCGGATTGTCCTGGCCGGTTACGGCAAGAAAACCGAGCTGACGCGGGAAAAGCGCGGAGCCGCCCTGTGCAAAGCCCTGAAACCGCTCCATGGCGCCGTCCTTTTGGAGTCGGCGGAAAAGTCCTTTCTGGACCCCGACGCCTTGGGCGCCTTGGCGGAACATCTCAATTATCGTTTTGAAAAATACAAAACCGCCAAAAAGGACAAAGAGAAAAAAGAGGCCCTGAATCTGGAAATTGTGGATCCGAAAGGGGCCGGAAAGACTCCCGAAGGCTCAAAATTGGGCGTAATCAGCAATATTGTCCGGGATCTCGTCAATGAACCGGCCAACAACATGACGCCCGCGATCCTCGCCGAAGAAGCGGAAAAATTGTCCAAGACCTATGGCTTCTCCTGCCGCGTATACAATGAAAAAGAGATCGCGAAATTTGGAATGACTGCCTTTTTAGCGGTCGGAAGCGCGTCGGCCCATCCGCCCCGCCTGATCGTGCTCCGTTACACGGGAAACAAAAAAGAAAAGACCGCGGTGGGCCTTGTGGGAAAGGGACTATGCTATGACGCGGGAGGATTATCCATCAAACCGACGGCTTCCATGCTGACCATGAAGAGCGATATGACCGGAGCCGCCACAGTCATCGGCGTTCTTTGCGCTTTGGCTGAAAACAAGGTTCCGAAAAACGCCGTGGCCGTCATAGCCGCCTGCGAAAACGTCATCGACGGGGCCGGCTACAAGCCCGGAGACATCGTGACCGCCATGAACGGAAAGACCATCGAGATCACCAACACCGACGCCGAAGGCCGCGTAACCCTGGCCGACGCCCTGACCTACATCCGCCATAAGGAAAACGTCTCGGAAATCATTGACGTAGCCACTCTGACGGGCGCCATAATGGTCGCCCTCGGAGAGCATATCACCGGCGTTTTCACAAACACGAAAGAGAATTTTGACAAACTTGCCAAAGCCGGAGAGAAATGGGGGGAACGCTTCTGGAATATGCCCATGGACGCCGAATTCGCGGAAATGGTCAAATCCCATATCGCGGACCTCAAAAATAGCGCCGGCCGTTGGGGCGGCGCATCCTCCGCGGCGAAATTCCTCGAGGAATTCGTGGACGGAAAACCCTGGATGCACCTGGATATCGCGGGGACGTCCTTTTCGGAAGAAGGGACAAGCTATTATCCCAAAGGCGCCACGGGCGAAACCGTGAAGACCCTGTATTCTTATATCAAAGATTTTGCATAATTCCATTCAATACGAAAACACATCCGCAATGCCCTCGTTAAAATAGCCCGCCTCTTTGGAAAGCGCCCGCATCCGTTTTTGAATGGCCGTGAGGCGGCGCTCCACATCGGGCGTGATGTTAAAATTCGATTGCAGCAGAATTCCGATACTCTGGAAAGAGAGCCTGCGGTGCTCAAGGTAGGCTGCGGCCCCTCTTTTCAGTTTTGCCTGGGCGCCTTTCATATAGACCGGCGGGTCTGGAATATCGGCCAATTCCTGATATAGAGGCGTCGATTGCCGCGTATAGCGGTTGAGTTCCGTTTCCGAGGGAGCCCGGCCCCGGCGGAAATCCCGCATTATGGGCTGGGTCTCCTTGTATATCCTCGTCAGAAGGTCCATGACTTTTCCCCGGTAGGGGTCCGACTGGGGCGTCTGCGCGTCATAGGCCAGAGCGTCCACCGTTCCCGCCATGAACATGAGCATCTCTTTTTCAAAACTGGCGTATTGACGCGAAAGAGCGGCGGCCTTCGCTTCGACGGCGGCTTTTGCGGCCGCGTTTCCTTGGGCGCTAACGGCCATGTCCGTCAGGAGTTCCGTGGTGGATTGAAAGAGTTTTGAGGTAAATTCCGCGCCCCGGGCGATATCCTTGTGGGAGGCGGCGAGCGCCTTGGGCGGGCGCAGATTCCGGATCCGGAACAGCGTGGGAATCGCGCGGTTCACGGCCTGTCGGTAGGGGACGGCGGATCCCTCGTTCAAAGGCAGCCCCGAAATGGTCTGCATGTCAACCGCAAGCCGGGAAAAGGCGCCGAGTAATTGCATTTTGTAGCGATAGGGATCCCTGTCGTCGGGGGTCGCCGCCCCGTGGCATATGCACACGGCAAAAATGAGCATTCCGATGATCCGTAAGCCTTTCTTCTTCATGAAATCCTCCCTGACACAATATTCTCACTTGAACATCTTACAAAATATCATACCGCAAAAAATGATTATTTGCAAGGGAAATTTTCTTGTAAAATTCATCGCGGCGTTATATAATGAAAGAAATACTGAAAAACCCGGAGGTTTCCATGAAAAAAATCATCGTCTGCGCATTGGTCGTCTGTATTTCCGCCTTCAGTCTTCGGGCTTCAAACGCCGGGGCCGCAGAGGCGGCGGATGCTGCGACAGTTCCCGCGACCGAAAGCGCACAATCTGAAACAACCGCGGAAGCAGGCGAAGGCATACGGTCTGAAGCCACTGCGGAAACCGCGCCGCCCGCGGTTGCTGTCGAGACAGATACGGCCGCGCTTCCCGTAGAGGCGGATCCCGCCGAAGAACTGACGGCATACCGGAAGGAAATCAACCGTTTGGCGCTGGATATCCAGACGACTTCCCGGGCCATCAGTCTCGTGGACCGCAACGACCTCCCGAAAGTGATCGCCACTTATCGGGAAGTCATTGAGAAACTGACGCCGCTCTACGAGAAATTGGGTTCTCTGACGCCGCCCGCGAATTTGGCGGAGGAACAGAAAATCATAAAAGAAGGCGTCGACGCTTCCCTCGAAATTATGAATCTCTCCCGGGAGATCTTCGAGGCCGCCGGAGACCCCGACCACGCCGATCCCGCCGAAGTCACGAAAAAGGTGGACGCCCTGAAGCAAAAAGGACCGTCGCTTAGAGATAAGGCGACGGCCATGAATGAGGCGTTATTAAGAATACAAAAAGCCGCCCCGTAGGGCGGTTTTTTTCTACCTCATGTATTCCCCGATCTTCATCACAACGCCCAGAAAATCATTTCCGTCCCAGCGCATCCTGGATTTTTCCTGTCCGTTTTCATCGAAATCCCGATAGGTTCCGCTGAGCCGCAGGGCTTTCACCAGTGAGAAGGGATCCTTGGTGTTCACTTCCCGCACGTTGATTTTCGTGACGTCGTCAATTTGCAGAATCAATTCCTGTCGGATTTTCCCCGCCGGTTTGTATTCGTTGATCTTGGCTTCCAGCTGACCTTTTCTGCAGGTCAGTTCGATTTCCGCGTTGATTTGCGGCTGCTCCACCGCCGTTTTCAGCGTGATCTTTTCCAGCTTCGCCGCTTCCCGGATCGCCGTTTCCACGATGACCATGCCGTCTGGATTCCCTTTCAGTCCGTAAAGCCGGTTCGCGTCCAATTCGTTGACTTTTTCCACTCCGAAGCGCAATTGAAACTTCTGACCGCCTTGTAAATCTAATTCCCCGTCCAACACGCCGGATTTTATCCGAATCGCCGCGTCGCCTACCTTTGTACCCGCCGCATCCAGCAGCTGCATCACAAATTCGCCCTCTTCCAGCTTCGCCACTTCCGCAAGGGCCCGGTTGAGGTCCTGGGCGCCGCCGGAAGCCGCCATGTCAAAGGGATTGGTAATCGGGTTGGAAAAAGCGCTGAAATCGATCTTTCTCAGATCGCCGAATCGCAAGGTCATTTTGTAGTTCTGACCGGAACCGTCCTCGTTTCCGCCGGTTCCTTCCCCGGTCATCAGCCCGTCTTCCACGATCATGTGAAAATCCGCCAGCGTCTTGTTGCTGTCCGCCTGGCCGAATTCCTTGTATTTCAGGTCCATCTTCCCCTGGGTCATCAGGATTCTCGTCAGCTCCGACAGGTCGGGATCCTTCCGGAAGCTCTCCATGATCAGGCGCTGCATGTCCTGATCGTTCTTTCCTTCCACGATGCCGTTCACTTCATTTCTGAGACCGCCCGCGGGAAAATAGATCATGGCGTCGAAATAGAAGTTCTTTCCCTCAAAGCGCCCTTTTCCCGTCGGTTTTCCCGATTCCTCCCGCAGGACGAAATCTTCGATCAGACCGTCCCGGACGTTGCAGAAAAATTCCGAGCTTCCCCTGCCTGCGGGTTCCCTGACCGCGCCTGTATAAGGGACCGTTTCCCATTTTTTATAAAAGAGTCCGTTCCGGAATTCGAGTTCCGAGTCCCGGATCTCCCTTCCCGAAAGCATGCTCCCGGCCAGCAGCAACAGCATACAGCACAGTTTTTTCATGAAAACCTCCTTTTACCTTACTGATACGATCGTGGTTGAATCGTTTCCCTAATTGTATTTTCCGTAATTGGCCTCGATAAAGGAACTGCCGCCGACAAATTCCCGCAACAGCGAATCATCGGGCACATAGGCGACGCCGATATCGAGAAAGCAACTGACAAGGCTTAAGAGTCTCTTGGCCAACTGATAGGACGGCGTCCCGACACGGACTTTGATCAATTCCCGCAGGGCAAAGCTCTTGAGGACTGCCAGTTCGTAGACGAGACAGGAATTGAAAATCACGTCGGCCTCCTCCTGGAAGGGGAAAATGTGTTTTTGTTCTCCGAGGCGCACCGAATGCCACATGGAAAGCGTCTCTTCCACATGGATGTCCCGGGAAAAGGAATCCCGCACGAGCCTGCGGATCAGGCGCACATCGGAAGTGGATATCCGATTGTGATCGTCAATATTGAGTTCCGTAAGACAACTCACATAAATTTTATACTTATTGCGTTTTTCTATGGCGGCGCTCATTTTTTCGTTGAGACCGTGGATGCCCTCGATGATAATGACGCCTCCCTTGGGGAGTTTCAGCAGTTTTCCCTCCGCTTCCCGGGTTCCTGTCCGGAAATTATACTGCGGCACCAGGACTTCTTCGCCGTCAATCAGGGCCCGCAGGTTGTCGTTCAGCAGACGGAGATCCAGGGCGTCGATGGTCTCATAGTCTTTTTTCCCGTTTTCGTCGGTGGGAATGTTGTCCCGCCCCACATAGTAGTCGTCGAGGGATATGATCACAGGGTTCACGCCGCAGGCTCGCAGATAGACGTAGAGCCTCTTGGAAAACGTCGTCTTTCCTGACGACGAGGGGCCGGCAATGGTCACGAGCCGAATGTCTTTGTTTTCCATGATATTCCCGGCTATTTTGGCGATATTGCGGTGATGAAGGGCTTCATTGACCCGGATCAGCTCGCCGATGTCCCTGTTCAAAATTTTTTCGTTGAGATAACCGATGGTGGGAACCCCTAAGATTCTCTCCCATTCGTTGGTCTCCTGGAAAACTTTGGCCATCTTGGGATTGTCGATCCGCGGCAGGAGCTTTCCTTCTTCGGTAATCGGATAGCGGAGGATAAATCCGCCGTTGTAGCGGTCGACGTCAAACAGCGGCGCGTCGCCGGTGTAATTGTAGGGCTTCACCGAGGTATAGAGGTAGTCGTAATAACCGTGGACCTCATAGCAGCCTACGGTAATTGCGCCGCTGTTCTGGAGGAGCTTTCTCACATCCTCACGGGCGATGGTATCGGCGGACATTTTGAGTTTTTCGCAGTCGTCTGTCACGAGGCGGATCGGGTAATTTTTCTCAACGATCTCCCCCATGGTTTTCTTGAGGGCCGCAATGTCTTCATCCGACAGCGGCGTCTCTTTCGTAAGCGTCCCGTATATGCCGTTGTTGAGCGAATGATCCAGCGTCACCCGCCCCGCGGGAAACAGTTTCGCCGCCGCCTTCAAAAAGATCAGCTTCAGCGTCTGCTCGTATTTTCTGTAGTCAAAATCAGCCATTGACCGTCACGCCCCTTGCTCTCAGCAACATGAAATAGTGTACCAAAACCATAAAGACTCCCGTTACGATGATACAGAGAATCGAATGGACCAGTTTCCTTTTGCCTGTCCGATCCGACAGGTAGTTGTTGCGGAGGTAAATGAAGGACATGAGTTCGATGAGCCCCTTGATGACCCACCAGAGCGGAAATGTAAAGAAAATCAGCATTTCCGTCAAGACGAAGGTCCAGGCCAGATTGGGAATCCGGTCAAAGAGCTTCACGGTTTCCCTCCCGTCCACTTTTACGTAAGGGGGTTGGATGATGGGGTCCCTGTACACAAGGAAGCGTTCGTCCCCTTTGTTGTCGGTGACGGGGAATCCCCGGGTCCTTCTGAATTTCGAGGGCGTATCCCCCTGGCGGCAGCGCACCTTGAAATAACCGATATCAAAAACTATTTTCTTTCTTGCAAATTCCGGATGTTTAAATTCTGCGATCATAGCGTATCTCCTGTTTCGTGTGTCATAAAATGCTTGATTTGTCAGGCCTGTTATTTCCCCTTGTCCATTCGGTCGTATAAAATCTCATAGACCGGCGCCAGATTCAGCAGATCCGTTACGAGGAAAGCGATGGCGGATATGAGCGTGAGCGCCAGCAGATGTTCGAATGTCCCTGTCATTTCCAGGATCAGGACCGTTCCCGTCAGGGGGGCTCTGACCACGGCCACAAAGAAAGCCGTCATCCCCAGGATCATATAGTGGGGGATCTGTTCGGGGCCGAGACCCAGGATGCCCATGAGACAGATGGCGTAGATTTTCCCCAAAATCGCCCCCAATACCAGCATGGGAAGAAAGATCCCGCCGGCAAAGCCTGTGGAATAGGAAAGGACCGTAAATAAAAACTTGACGACAAAAATAAAAATCAAAAAAATCAACGTCTCTTTACTGACAATCAGGGATTCGGCCAGCTCATGACCGCCTCCCGTGGCCTCGGGCAGCAGAAAACAGAGAATAAAGGCCGTTGTCATCACAAAGCAAATCTTTATTCTCCGGGAAAAGCGCGCCAAGTGGAACAGGTCCTGAAAGAGCGTCAGGGACCGTGTGAATAGCTTCCCCACAAAGGCGACGCCGATTCCGAACAGGATCATAAGTCCGAAATGCAGGTAGGGATTCATTTCCGCGGGGTAGCGCACGCTCATATTAAAAGCCGGATTCATGCCGAACATCCGCCGGCCGACGAAATCCGCCGCCACGGCGGCCACAAAAGTCGCGATCAAAAGCTTGCTCGTAATGACCCTGTGCAATTCTTCCAGAGAAAACATAACCCCTGCCAAAGGCGCGCCAAAAGCCCCCGCCAGACCCGCTCCGGCCCCCGCCGTCACAAGATGGCGCTCTTCGACCTCACTGACGCCGCAAATTTCGGCGACGCCATAGCCCACATAGGAGCCCAGTTGCACGGAAGGTCCCTCTCTTCCCAGGGACAGCCCGCAGCCGATCCCCAAAAGACCTGTCAGAAACTTGAAAAAGAGCTCCGCTTTCCAGTGGAGATAGGAGATTTTCCGGAAAAGAACCCCTTTCACCTGGGGAATGCCGCTTCCGCTGATCTGCGGGAAAAAGGATCCGATCTTGCCCAGGAGGAGCCCCACGGCAAGGAAAAAGAGCCAGATGCCCAATAGCTTCAGGGGATTTCCAAGGCTAAGGCCTGAAAAAACCCGGATTCTCATATGATTGATGGTCTGAAGTCCCCAGCGGTAAAATGAGGCTGTAAGCCCTGTGAGGACGCCCGTTATAAGGCTTAAGGAAAATAGGAGTACGATTTCCCGGTGTTTTCCTTTATGATGGTTGTTGCTCATCGTATGCTTCAACTCCTGTATAGTTTATCTGCAACGGCAATCGCCGCTTTGTTTGCTTTGATGTTGTGGACCCGGAGGACCTCCGCGCCGGCGGCTACAGCCGCGACGGATGTGGCAAGGGTCGCCGCGTCTCTTTGCTTCGGTTGCGCTTCCCCTGTGAGTTTTCCGAGGAAGCCCTTCCGGGACGTCCCCAAAAGAAGGGGACCGATAGGCGTCAATTCTCCGAGTCTTCGCAGGATTTCCCAGTTTTGATTCGCGGTCTTCCCGAAGCCGACGCCCGGATCAAAGAGCAGAGATTCCCGACATATGCCGTGAATTCCCGCGATTTCTTTTGATTTTTCGAAAAATCCGGCCACAGCGACCATTAGATCTACGCATTCTTCGACGCTTTCCCGGTTGTGCATAACTGTGAGTCCCGCCCCATAGCGTGCGACGACTCCGGCCATTTCTCCCGCGTCCGCCTGCAGGCCCCAAATGTCGTTGACCATATGGGCCCCCGCGGCCAGGGCCGCTTCCGCTACCCGGTATTTGTATGTATCGACGGAAATGACGATGTCCGTCTGTTCCCGCAGCGCCCGGATCAAAGGAAGGATCCGGGCGATCTCCAGTTCGTCGTTGATTCTCTCGTAGCCCGGCCTTGTGGATTCACCGCCCACATCGATGATATCGGCGCCCTCTGTAATCATTTGGCGCGCGTGAGCCAAGGCGGCTTCAAGGGTTGCGTGACTGCCGCCGTCGGAAGAGGAATCGGGCGTCAAGTTGAGAATGCCCATCAAGAGCGTGCGCTCTCCCAGGATCAGCCGCTTTTCCCGGCATTTCAACGGACGGATCATGACCTTTCCCCGCCTTTTTCCCGGTCCCGCAATTCCTTCAGCAATGTGAGCATCCGCTTTCCGAGCAGGGGGTGGAGCGCGAAGGGTGCGATTTCAGTCAGCGGCGCCAGCACAAATTCCCGCTGTTCCAGATAAGGATGGGGAAGGATCAGATCATCCTCTTCCGTTACAAGATCGCCGAAAAGAAGGATGTCAATATCCAGAGGCCGCGGCCCCCAGTGGATCTCCCTGCTTCTGTCCCGCCCGTGCTCCGCCTCGATCCGGTGGATTTCTTCCAAAAGTTCCCGGGGCGTCAGAAGCGTCGTAAGACCCGCGGCGCAGTTTAAAAAATCGGGCTGATCCGGGTAGCCGAAAGGCTTTGTTTCCAGGATGGCGCTGACTTTCAATAGTTTCGTGTTTCGCAACTTACCGAGCGCCTCCATGGCGCTCTCAAGATTTTTCTTCCGGTCGCCGGTATTGGCACCCAGGGAAAGCCATACCGTGGAGCGCCGTCGGGTTATCGTTACGGACACGTACTCAAAGTGCATTTTGAGCGGCGCCCAGGGTTTTTTGATCGTAATCGTGATGGCCCGGATATTTCCGTATTTTGTCAGCAGGAACTCGGCAATGGTTTCGGCGCAGGTTTCCAGCAGGTCAAAACTCTTTTCCGTAAAATTCTTTTCCACATCCCTGGCGATTTGCCCGTAGTGGATCGTGTGCTCCAATTTACCCGTCTTCCCGGCTTTCCGCACGCCGGTCTCCATGGAGACCGACACCAAAAATTTCTGGCCGAGACGTTTTTCCTCCTGGTAGACGCCGTGATAGGCGATAAATTCAAGATTTTCTATGGTGATTACATCCATGGTTTTTCCTCAGTTCCCTAAAAGCCCGCGCAAGTCGGCGTATTCTCCCCGGCAGGCCTCGGTCGCGACGGCGCTTTCGCTTTTTTTCCCGCCGATCATGGTCATGCACAGGTGTCTTGCCCGAATCCGGACAAGAAGCCCCGCGGGCCGCAATTCCTCATAAAGCTTGTCGGCAATCTCCGCAGTCAGCCTTTCCTGTATCTGAGGTCTTTTGGCGTAGACCTCCGCCAGGCGGATGATGGCGCCGAAGCCCGCGATCAGATCCCGGGGCCGGTAGGCGATGTCGATGGTTCCGAAAAAGGGCAGGAAATGGTGCTCACACATGGAAGTGAAGGCGATGTCCCGCAAGGCCACCGGATCCGCGCTTACGGCTCTATACTTGTTCCGGAGCTCCGCCGCGGGGTCTTTGGTGATCCCGCCGAAGATTTCCCGCCAACTCTCGGCGATTTTCCCCGGGCTTGCCGCCAAAGCCGCCCGCCTTACGGGGTCTTTCTCCAGAATATCCAGGATTTCCGACAATTTGTCGGAAATTGCGCCGATGTCCCGCTCTCCCAAAAAGAGAGAGGGGATTGTTTCCTTTTCATTTTTCATGACGAACTCCTCAGAGATCCAGCTTCAGATCCCCTTCCCGGATCCAGCCTTTTTTACGCATAAATTCCGCCGACGCCAACGTGAGCAACGCGGGCAGGATAAAATGCAGCGTCAATATGCCGATATAGAGGGAGATCCCTCCCCGGCCCAGTTCTTCCATCCGCGTCAGGGTGCAAAACTGCCCGACGAGTCCCGAAGTTCCCATTCCCGCGCCGATGGGTACGTTTTCATATTTGTACACAAGCGTCGCCACAGGCCCTAAAACGGCGGAAGCAAGCGTGGGCGGTATCCAGATTTTCCAGTTTTTGGCGATGTTCCCGATCTGGAGCATGGAAGTCCCGAGACCCTGAGCCACAAGACCGCCCCAGCGGTTTTCCCGGAAGGACATGACCGCAAAACCGATCATCTGCGCGCTGCACCCGACGGTAGCGGCGCCTGCCGCGATTCCTGAAAGGCCGATGGTCATACAAAGCGCCGCGGAACTGATGGGTAGCGTCAATACGATCCCCACCGTAACCGATACGAGGATCCCCATGGTAAACGGATGAAGTTCCGTCGCGTACATCACGAAAGCGCCCAGACCCGTCATGACTTTCGAGACGGCGGGTCCCACAAGGGTCACAATAAAGGCGCCCGTAAGGATCGTGACCGCCGGGGTCACAAGGATGTCGACCTTTGTTTCCTTCGAGACGACTTTTCCGAATTCGGCGCCCACAAGAGCCCCGATAAAGGCCCCGATGGGGCCCCCCAACTTCATGCCGAAGCCGCCCGTGACGGTGGAAGCGAAAAGCACCAGGTGCGGCGCCTTCAGCCCGTAAGCGACGGCAATCCCGATGGCGGGTCCCGTCATGGTACTGGTCCATTCCCACACAATGCCCGTCAGAAACTTGATCCCCAGTTTCCCGCCGAGGGTATTGAGAATCGTTCCGATCAAGAGCGTCGAAAAGAGTCCGAGGGCCATATAGCCCGATGCGTCCACGAGATAGGTTTTCAAAGAAATATCAATATTCTTGCGTTTCAAAAAATTTTTCATGCAGGCTCCTCCAAAATAACAATTCATCTGTAATACTGGACCTATGGTCCCCAAATATAACCGTTACCCAGATTTTATCATTTCAAAGGTTCCCACTTTTCTTTTTTAATTCTATTCAATCTTATCCAAATCCGCGACCAAATTGAACAAATTCGCCAGAGTCTTCACCTGGGACAGGCGGTTTTTCCGCACATCCTCATTTTCCGCCATGATCATGACCTGTTCGAAATAGCGGTTGATCACATCCCCGCTTTGGAGCAGCGCCGTGAAATAGCTGATGTATTCCCCTTTCTCCGCGAAGGTCTTTGCCTGTTCCTCAAGGTTTCGCGCATAAGTGTAGAGTTCCGTCTCCACGTCTTTCTCAAACCGGGCGGGGTTGATCCGGGCCGGTTCTCCGAAATCTTTGGAAATATTCTCGACCCGCTTCAAGGTGGGGAGGAATTTCCGGAAATCATCGCTCTTGACAAAGACCGAGAGCGTATTGATCTTTTCCCGTTCCCGCACAAGATCGTCGCACGTCACGGCCAATACCGAAGCGATGACGTCCCGGGGATAGCCGGCGTCGGAAAAGACGTTGACGGCCCGCTGGGCAAAGAAATCAAGGACCTCCCGGAGGACTTCCTCCTTCGGCCGCTTGAGCACGCCTCCCTCTTGCAGGACGTCCAGGGCGCAGGAGGCGAATTCCCGCAGGGACAAGCGCAGCCCGGCGTTTAATATCAGATTGACGATGCCCAGCGCCGCCCGCCGCAGGGCAAAGGGATCCTTCGATCCGCTGGGGATCACGCCGACGCCGAAACATCCGGCCAGCGTATCCATCCGGTCGGCGAGACCGGCGACGCAGCCTTCGATGCCCGCCGGCAGCCTGTCTCCGGCAAATCGCGGATAATAGTGCTCTTCGATTCCCCGGGCGACTTTTTCCCCTTCGCCGGATTTCTTCGCGTAATCGGCGCCCATAAAGCCCTGAAGTTTCGTAAATTCCTTTTCGCCGATCATATCGGACACCAGGTCGGCTTTGGCGAGACGGATCACACGCAAAATCTCATGGGCCGAAGTCTCATAGTTCAGTTTTTCAATGAGGAATCGGCCCAGTTTCTCCATCCGGACGATTTTGTCATAGATGGTCCCGAGGTCTTTCTGAAAGACGACGGTCTTGAGTTTTTCCACATTATGCTCCAAGGGGCGCTTCAGGTCTTCCTGATAGAAGAAACGCGCGTCGGCCAGCCGTGCCGAAAGCACTTTTTCGTTTCCTTTGCGGACTTCGTCGGAATCCTCGACGCCGTTGCGGATCACGATAAATTTCGGCAGCAGTTTTCCGGCCTCATCGAGGATCGGGAAATACCGCTGGTGTACTTCCATGGAAATGATCAGGACCTCCTGCGGCACTTCGAGAAAGTCCGCGTTGAAGCTCCCCACAATGGCGTAAGGAATCTCCACGAGGTTTGTCACTTCCTCCAGCAGTTCCTCCTCAATCAGGACGCGCTCTTTCTTGTTGCAGGCGCTCTGGACGAGTCTGCGGATCAGTTCCTTCCGCTCGTCGATATCGACGATTACGTTGTTTTCCCGGATTTTTGCGAAATACTCGTCGGCCGAGGACACTTCGAATTCCCCGCCGAAGAAGCGATGTCCCCGGGATTTGTTCCCGCTTTCCATGCCCTCGATGGAAAAACGGACGACTTCGGAGTCAAGCAGGGCCAAAAACCATTGGATCGGGCGCGCAAAGCGGATTTTTTTATCGGCCCAGCGCATGGATTTGGGAAAATTGAGACCGAGCACAAGATTCTTCAGGATATCGGGCAGCAGTTCCCGGGTTTCCTTTCCCTTGACAAATTTCCGCGCGCCGATGTATTCTCCCTTGGGGGTCTTGATGATTTCGATTTCCGAGACCTTGAGTCCCTGGGATTTTACAAAGCCCATGCCGGCCTTGGAGATGGCCCCGTTCTCATCGTAGGCCACATGCCGGGCGGGTCCCAGATTGACCGTATCGAGATCCTTCTGTAAGGGCGCGAGGTCTGTGACTTCGAGGACAAGCCGGCGGGGCGTTCCGTAGGTCTTGATGTCCGCGTATTCGATCCTTCCGTCTTTCAACGTAGCGGCGAGGCTTTCTTTCATGCTTTTCAGCGCATCCCGCAAAAAGCGGGCCGGGATTTCCTCCATCCCCACTTCAAATAACAGTCTCATTTTGCCTCCCTCCTCTGCCCTTTCAACAAGGGATAGCCCAGATCCTTCCTGTTTTTCACATAGACCTCCGCGCAGCCCCGGGCCAGGTTCCGGACGCGCAGGATGTACGCCATGCGTTCCGTTGTGGAAATGACGCCTCGGGAATCGAGAATATTGAATACGTGGGAGCATTTGAGCACATAGTCATAGGCCGGCAGTACCAACCCCGCGTCCAGGGCCCGTTTCGCCTCCCCTTCAAATTCGTCAAACCAGCGGAAATGCAGGTCTGTATCGGCCACTTCAAAAGCGTAGCGGGAATTTTCATATTCGTATTGGTAGCGCATATCTCCGTATTTGATGCCGGGAGCCCATTCGAGGTCAAAGATGCTCTCTTTGTTTTGGATGTACAGGGCGATCCGCTCGAGACCATAGGTGATCTCCACGGGGATCGGGTCGAGCTCCAGCCCGCCCACTTGCTGGAAATAGGTGAACTGCGTCACTTCCATCCCGTCGAGCCATACTTCCCAGCCGAGGCCCCAGGCGCCCAGCGTCGGCGATTCCCAATCGTCTTCCACAAAGCGGATGTCGTGCTTTTGAGGCTCCATGCCGAGACTCCTGAGACTCTCGATATAGAGTTCCTGGATGTCCAGAGGCGAGGGCTTCATAATCACCTGAAACTGATGATGCTGATAGACCCGGTTCGGATTTTCTCCATAGCGGCCGTCCTTCGGTCTCCGGGATGGCTCCACATAGGCGACGTTCCAGGGCTCCGGTCCCAGAGACATCAGGAACGTATTGGGATTGAAAGTCCCGGCCCCGGTCTCAATGTCGTAGGGATTCCCCACGACACAGCCTTTGGAGCTCCAAAAGGTCGTCAGGTTGAATATCAAATCTTGAAATGTCATTGCTTCCTCCAGAAGAATTGTACCGGCTTTCCGCAGGCCTGTACCGCCTGCTGTTCCGGTCATTCCGTCTTATTCGTTTTGTCGTTCGATTCGTTTGCGTTCTTTTTTTTGCCCTTGCCGCGCGCAAGTCCCAGGATATAATCGAGGATGATGAATCCGACGCCCACGTTGATCCAGACGTCGGCGGCGTTGAAGATATAGCTCCAGATTCCCCGGAAATCAATCATATCGACGACATATCCCCGGAAAACACGATCCAGCAGATTTCCCGCGGCGCCCGCCGCGATCAGAAGAAATCCGTATTTCTCGAGACCCGAAATATGTTTCCGGTTTTGGCGCAGATACCAAAGGATCAGGATTACAGCGATTCCGGTGAGCGCCGAGATGATCCCGCCTTTTCCCTGCAAAAGTCCAAAGGCCACGCCGCGGTTGCGCACATAGGTGATGTGGAAAAATCCCGGCAGCAGGGGAAGACTTTCTCCCTCCCGGAAATTGCCCGCCACGATGGTTTTGACGATCTGGTCGAGGGCAATCAGGACAAGCAGGAAAATCCCCGGAATCATAAGGGCTTTCCCGCTTTCAATACGGCCGCGCAGCGGGGACACAGAGCGGGATAATCCTTGTCGCTTCCGATTTCATCGGAATATTTCCAGCAGCGGGGGCATTTGTCGCCGCCGGCCCTGGCCGCCTTTACAAAGAGGCCCTTCAATTCCTCCCCTTCCGTGTACGTTTCGTCCTTTTCCGCCGTCAGCGCCAGCTGGGAGACGATGAAGACCGTCTTCAGCAGTTCCTCATTGGCCGAAAGGAATGTTTTCCATCCTTCGTCCTGCGTAAAGAGATAAACCTTGGCGTCCAGTGAGTTTCCGATGATCTTCCCTTCGCCCTGTCTCGCCTTTTCCAGAAGCTTGTTGACCTCCTTGCGGACTTTGATGATCTTCTCCCACTTCGCCTCAAGTTCTTTGTCAAGGTATTCCGCTTCAGGCTTGTACCAATCGGTCAGGTGGACCGATTCCTTCTCTTTGGCGGATTCGGGCAGCATGCTCCAAATCTCCTCCGCGGTGAAAGAAAGCACCGGCGCGATCATTTTGCAGAGGGTCGTCAAGATTTTGGTCATGGCCGTCTGGGCCGAGCGCCGCAGCCGGGAATCCTTCCCTTCCGTATAGAGCCTGTCCTTGATGATGTCGAGGTAAAAGGCGGACATATCCACGCCGGCAAAGTAATGGATCGCCTGAAACAGGTTGTAAAACTCGTATTTATCATAGTTTTCCGTGACGTATTTTTTGAGAATTTCCAGTTTCAGCAGGGCCCAGCGGTCGATTTCTTCCATTTCGGCGTAGGGCACGCTGTGGACGGTCGCGTCAAAGTCACCGATGTTTCCCAGAATATACCGGGCCGTATTCCGGATCCGGCGGTAGGATTCCACGACGTTTTTCAAAATATTGTCCGATACCCGGATGTCTTCCCGGTAATCGGCCGAAGCGGTCCATAGCCGCAGGATATCCGCGCCGTAGACTTTGATGACCTCATAGGGATCCACGGCGTTGCCGAGGGATTTGGAAAACTTGATTCCCTTTTCATCGACGACAAACCCGTGGGTCAGGATGCTGCGGAAAGGCGTGTCGCCCCGGGAAGCCACCGAATTGATGAAGGAGGTCTGGAACCACCCTCTGTGCTGGTCGGAACCTTCGAGGTACATATCGGCGGGACGCCGCTGATCGGGCCAGCGGGGATTTTCCAGTACCGCCGCGTGGCTGGATCCCGAGTCAAACCATACGTCGAGGATGTTGGCGTCTTTCCGGATTTTCTTTCCTTTGAGTCCGTATTTTACGAGGTTTTCCTCGCCAATGAGCTCTTCGGCCGTACGGGTCCACCAGGCGTTGGTGCCTTCCGCCCGGACAATGCCCACCACATGGTTCAGAATATCCCGGTTGTAGATTTCCTCGCCGCTTTCCTCATTGTAGAAGACCGGGATCGGGACGCCCCAGATCCGTTGCCTCGAGATACACCAGTCGGGTCTTGTTTCCAGCATGGAGCCGATGCGGTTTCTGCCCCAGGCCGGTATAAATTGTACGTCGTCCAGGGTTTTCAGCAGCTTATCCCGCAGTCCCGAGCCCTCCACCTGGATAAACCACTGTTCTGTAGCCCGGAATACCACGGGTTTCTTGGAGCGCCAGTCATGGGGATACGAGTGGGTGATTTCCTTGACCTGCAGGATATGCCCTGTCTCCGTGAGGTACTTGATGATCTCCCGGTTGGCGTCGTCGTAATAGAGCCCCGCGAAGCGTCCGGCCTCCTCCGTCAGGCGGCCTTTGTTATCCATCGGCGAAAATACCGGAAGGCCGTAGCGCAGGCAGGCCACATAGTCCTCCTGGCCGTGTCCCGGCGCCGAATGTACGGTGCCGGTCCCCTCTTCGGCGGTGACGAAGGTACCCAGGATGATCAGTCCCGTTTTATCGAGATAGGTGTGTTTGTAAGTCGTATTTTCCAGGAGCGTCCCCGGAAATTCTTTGATCAGTTCATATTCTTTGATTCCCATTTCCCCGAAAGCCCGGGCCGCCAGATCTTTTGCCAGGATCAGGTTTCCCCTGGGCGTCTTGAAGAGTCCGTACACAAAATCGGGATGGAAGGCAATGGCGAGATTCGCCGGAAGCGTCCAGGGCGTCGTCGTCCAGATGACAACCCAGGCGGGTCCGTCAAATTCCAGCTTGTCCGTCAGGTCTTTGTTCGCTTCCATGCGCACATAGATCGAAGGCGACGTCACGTCGTAGTATTCGATCTCGGCCTCGGCCAGGGCCGTTTCGGTAGCCGTAGACCAGTAAACGGGCTTCAATCCCCGGAAAATATAGCCGTTTTCATAGATATCGCCGAAGATCTCCAGTTCCTTGGCCTCAAATCCCGGATCCAGCGTCAGATAAGGATCTTTCCAGTTGCCGAATACCCCGAGGCGGATAAAGCCCTCCTTCTGGATTTCGATGAATTTCTCGGCGTATTCCCGGCATTTTACCCGGATTTCCGCCTTGCTCATCTCTTTGGCTTTTTCGCCCAAAGTCTCGATCACTTTAAACTCAATGGGCATCCCGTGGGTGTCCCAACCGGGGATGTAGGGCGTATGATAGCCGCTGAAGCGCTTGTAGCGGATGATGATGTCCTTCAATACTTTGTTGAGAGCCGTTCCCAAATGGAGGTAGCCGTTGGCGTAGGGCGGGCCGTCGTGGAGGATGAATTTCTCCCTGCCTTCGTTTTGCGCGACCCCTTTGTTGTAAATATCATTCTGATCCCAGTATTCCAATATCTTGACTTCCTTTACGGGAAGGTTTGCCTTCATTTGAAACGATGTTTTCGGTAGATTGAGCGTGTTGCCGTATTCTTTTTCTTTCTCTGCCATAGCTATATGATTTCCTCCTTATATGAATTCAACGTGATTTTAACTTCCGTTCCCTCGTCTTTTTTCGAGTAAATCTTAATGACCCCCGAATGGTTCCGGATGATCCGGGCCACGATGGAGAGGCCCAACCCCGGCGAGTTCGTGTAGCTGACGAAAGGATCGAACACATGGGTCAGCTGTTCTTCCGTCATGCCGACGCCGTTGTCCTTGACGCATATCCGGATCTTGTCCGTATGCTTGTCCCGGGTCATGACAATGTTGATTTTCTTGTCTCCCCCTTCTTTGTAGTTCAAGGCGTCCTGGGCATTCCGGATCAGTTCCGTGAAAACCCGCTCGATTCTCTTGGGGTCTCCGAAAATGCTTTCGTTGTGGTTCGAAAATACCGATAGCGTAATGCCGTCACGGATTAACGACTCATGGAGTCCCTTGACGGCGTTTCGTATGGGGATTTCCAGTGAAAAGGGCTCGAATTCCCTCTGCTCCCCGTCAAATTCGGAGTATTCCCGCAATGTGTCTATCTCTTTGTTGATTTTGAACAGTTCTTCCTTGAGCTCATCCAAAACCTGTATGAGCTGGCTGTCCCGGATATTGTACTGGTCCATTTTCTCCACGATGGAAAAAAGCTTTTCCGTGGCTACTTTCCGTCGGTTGAGGAATTTTTCCGACAGTTTTCCCACGGTCATGACCCGTTCTTTGTCGATTTTCTCTTCCTCGAGATTTTTATTGGAAAGCTTCATGGAGATGTTGATCTGCAGAAGCGTCATCAGTTCCGCGTCTTCCTTGGTGATCTTCTTTTCTTTGCCGAAATTGTCTACCAGCACGCAGCCGTAATTTCTTTTTTTGTCGACAATGGGAAAGATCAGGAAATTGTTGATGCCCATGCTGCGGAACAGGTCGTTTCCAAAATTGTACTTGTAGCCCTTCTCATTGTGATAAAGGACCCGGCGTTCCACGATGGTTTTTTTCAAAAGACTCTCTTCCTTGAAGGGAACCTTGATCAGCTTTACAAGTTTGTCGATCTCAAAGATCTGAAACTGAAATCCCGTCATTTTCTCGTCGATGGTCTCGCATTCCTTTTTGAGGACGCTGTTGACCTTGGACAATTCCCCCACGAGGGCGTCCATTTCCCTGCTGTAGCGAAAATACACGGCCCGGCTGAATCCCAACCCGATATCCGAGGTGATGGCGGCCAGGATGTCCCGCATGGTGAGAAGGATGTCGTCTTCCGTATTGATGCCCATGATGATCTTTTCCACGGTGTCGAGGTTGTGCAGGTTTTCCTGGAGCTTCGAGTTCTTTTCCCGGAGGTCCTCTTCTTTGTTCTTGATGACCCGCACCATCTTTTCGAATGTGGCCGAGAGGCTCCGGATTTCATCGGCGCCGCTGTATTTGTTCAGGTCCACGTCATAGTTTCCCACGGAAACATTATCGGCGGCCCGGGCGATTTTGGACAGGGGCTTCAACAGTTTGTAAAAAATCCGGCGGCAGAAAAAGTTGCTGGCCAAAGCCAGAATCCCCACGGCGACGCAAATCAACAGCGCCAGGCCGATACGGCGGGCAGGCGTTTCGGCGTATTTTCGCAAAATTTCTCCGCTTTCGGGGATCTTCCGCGAAAGCAACGTCAAAAATGCCGTTATGCCCAGAGAACTGAACACAACCGCCAGGGTATTGTAATGTATGATCTTCCGTACCAGGGAATCCTTCGCGATTTTCATGAATCACCCCATGCCCCGCCCTTTTGAAAAAAGGGCGTTGCCTTCTTCAACCGCCCTCTTGGCCGCGCGTCATTTCTTTTTTGTTTCTTCAAATTTCGCCCAGACGCCGGCTTTTGTCAACAAGGACTTGACGGTTCTCGTGGGCTGCGCTCCGTTTTTCAAATATTTGAGGATTTCCTCTTCTTTCAGCGTGACTTTGCTGTCTTCCAAAGGATAATAATTGCCGAGGTAGGCCAGAGCCTTCCCGTCCCGTTTGGATAATTCTTCCGTGGCTATCAGCCGGTAACTCGGTACTTTTTTGGCGCCCAATCGCGTCAGTCTCAATTTCAGCATTCGTGTAATCTCCTTCATTTAAATTAATATATTGTGAAAAATATTTTTACGTGCGGACGCGCATACGCGCCCCTACGTGTGAAAATCGTTTTTACCGCATTCCCGGAAATCCCGGCAATTTTCCCCCCTGGAACATCTTCATGAGTCCTTTGAGGCTGTCAAACTGTTTGAGCAGTCTGTTGACGTCGGAGACTTCGGTCCCGCTCCCCTTGGCGATTCGTATTTTTCGGCTCGCTTTGAGGATGTCAGGGTTTTTCCGCTCCTCCCGGGTCATGGATTGGATGATGCATTCGGTCTTTTTCATTTCTTTTTCGGCGGGGGCCAGATCGTCTATTTTCGGAAGTCCCGGCAGCATTTTGAGAATCCCGGCCAAAGGACCCATCCGTTTGATCATTTTGAGCATTTTCAAAAAGTCCTCAAGGTTGAACTTCTGGTTTTTCATTTTTTCCGCCATGGACATGGCTTCGTCTTCGTCAATGGCCTCCTGGGCCTTTTCCACAAGGGATACGACGTCCCCCATGCCGAGAATACGGGAGGCGAGCCGGTCGGGATGAAAGAGCTCAATGTCGCTCAGTTTTTCGCCGTTTGACACAAATTTCACCGGCTTTCCCACGACGGATTTGATGGAAAGGGCCGCCCCTCCCCGGGTATCGCCGTCCAGCTTTGTGAGAATGATCCCGTCGATACTGAGGGCCTCATTGAATGTTTTGGCCAGATTGACCGCGTCCTGCCCGGTCATGGCGTCCACAACCAGGAGAATCTCCTGTGGGCGCACGGCCTTTTTGATCTGCCGGAGTTCTTCCATCAGGTTCTCGTCGATGTGCAGGCGCCCCGCCGTATCGAGGATCAACCAGTCGGCGCCGGCGGCCCGGGCTTCTTCGAGACCTTTCTCACAGATCCGCGCGACGTCTTTTTCCGTCTCGTCGGCGTAGACGGGAATGTCCGCCTGACGCCCCAGCGTCTGTAGTTGTTGGATCGCCGCGGGCCGGTAGATATCCCCCGCCACGAGCCATACGCTTTCTCCCTGTTTTTTGAGATACCCGCCCAATTTCGCGGCAAATGTGGTTTTTCCGGTCCCTTGCAGCCCCGCCAACAGAAGGATCGTTGGATTCCGGCTGCTTTTGGTCAGCCGGGAGTTTGCGCCGCCCAAAAGTTCCACAAGTTCGTCGTGGACAACCTTCACAAACTGCTGCCCGGGGTTGATCCCCCGGAGGACCTCGGTCCCGACGGATTTTTCGAGGATTTTATTCGTAAAATCCTTGACGACCCGATAGTTGACGTCCGCTTCCAACAGGGACAATTTCACTTCCCGCAGGGCCTCTTTGACATTGTCTTCGCTGAGCCTGCCGTGGCCGCGTATTTTTTTGAATATATCCTGAAAGCGCGCGCCCAGATTTTCCAGCATAACGGCTCCTTTCCCGTGAAATCAAAACAGTTTTCCGATGATTTTGTCAAGTTTTTCGGCGGAATAGCCCTTCCGCAAATCTTTCAGATCTTCGTAAATTTCCCGCTCTTTTCCATAGAACCCCAATTTTTCCTCCCAGGCGTAGAGCAAAGAAATACCGCGCCGGATATTTTCCGAGACGGCCTGCCGGGAGATTCCGTGATTCTTCGCGATCTCCGACAGCGACAGGTCCCGCTCGAGATGATCCAGCAGGTATTCTTTCTGCTTCCCGCGCAGCAGATTTTTATAATAGGCCAGCAAATTTGCCGCCTCCAAAAATTTTTCAAGTTCCATGGCAAATAGTATTGTAACCTATTCCGAGGCATTTGTCAAGGTTTTTTTCTTGACACGCCGATCGCGCTCTTATTGGTAGTCCGTCTTTTCCTTCTGCTCGACGCCCCATTCTCTGAGCTCATCGGCATAGCCGATCCACACGGGAGTCTTCATGGGAACCTGCTCGAAAAGCCATTTGGCCTCGGAATTGATGAGCCGCATACAGCCGGAAGAGGCCAGGGTTCCCGGCGTAAACGTCCCCTTCCGGAAGCGGGATGTGCCATGTATGCCGATGGAATGCTGTCCTTTGCGGTTGAGATAGGAAATGCCCATCCAATACTCCCCAAGCGGGTTGTTGGGGTCCGAACTCGTCATAGGCTCATCGCCGTTGCCGCCCCAGGCGGGATTGACGAATTTTGTGGCCACGTACCACCGCCCTGTAGGGGTCGCGTTGGGATCGCGCCCGATGGCGACGGGCATCTTTTTTATGACTTCCCTGTCCTTATACAGCGTCGCCGAGAGCAGGGTCTTGTTGATCACAATGAAATACCCCATAGGCGCGGCGTCTGACAGGATGTCGACAGGTTTCGGGCGGGCCGCTAATTTATACCAGATGTCCGCAGACTGTCTGCCGATAACCGGAATGTTGAGCCAGGCCTCGGCCCGTTTGATGGCGTTGGTCTCATTGAGGGCGTAGTCGTCCAGGGGAATTTCCACCCCTTCGGGGTGCTCCTTGCTTGGCGGCAGAAAATATGTCTCTTCGACGAACCAACCCCGGCGCACCAGTTCGTTGTGCAGTTTTCCCGGGCTGAAATAATAAGGCGAGTAGTATTCTTTTTCCGTCAGTCTCTTTCCCCTTCCGGAAGCGACCGCCGCGAAAAGCAGCAGCACCGCCGGAATGATCAGTTTTCTTGCATTCATTTCGTTTCCTCTCCCCCTTGTCGGTATTCCGTTGTGTAAATGAAATTATGTATATTTCCGTAGGGGCGCGCATTGCGCGTCCTTCTTTCTAAATTGTTACGCGTCCTTCTTTCTAAATTGTTACGCGTCCTTCTTTCTAAATTGTTGCGCGTCCTTCTTTCTAAATTGTTACGCGTCCTTCTTTCTAAATAGTTGGCGTCCTTCTTTCTAAATTGTTACGCATCCTTCTTTCAGAATTGTTGCGCGTCCATTCTCAAATTGCCCCAAACGTCCACCCGTGAAACATCTGTCAAGACAGCGCCTCTTTCATTACGCGCAGCGCGTTTTTCCAGGTGATTTTCTCGATCTCATCGCTTGTGAAGCCCGCTTTTTCCAAAGCCGCCGTCAATTGTGGATACGCCGCAGCGTCCCGTAGTTCGCAACCTCCAGTGAATCCGTCAAAATCGCTGCCGATGGATATACAATCAATACCGCCTTTATTTTTGATATGTTTGATGTGGGCCACGATGTTCCGGATCGTCCCGGGACCCGTATTCCCTAAAAACAGACCATAAAAATTGATCCCCATGATCCCGCCTTTTTCCGCGAGATTCCGGATCATAGCGTCTGTCAGATTGCGCTTGTGAGGCGCCAGCGCCCGGGCGTTGGAGTGGGAAGCGACCACGGGCTTTTTTGAATATTTCAAAACATCCCGGAACCCGCCGTCCGACAGATGGGACACGTCGGCCAATATCCCCAGATCGTTCATTTTTTCAAGGGTCTCGAGACCGAAAGGCTTTAGCCCGGCTTCCATGATTTCCGCTTCGTCAGAGTTGGGATAGCCGAGACAGTTTTCATAGTTCCAGGTCAGCGTAATGAGCCGGACGCCCATCCGGTAAAGCTCGTCGATTCGCTCGATACGCCCGCCCAGAATCCCGCCTTCCTCAAGGGTCAGCACGGCGGCCGGAACATCCCGCAGGCCCGACAATTCCGCGGCGGAAGTGATCCGCCGGATCCGCTCCGGGTTTTTCGCGGTCTCTTTCTGAAAGATGTCGTAAAGACGGAGCATGTAGTCCCATGCCCGGTCTGCGTCTCGAAATTCAGCCAATTGGACAAACATGGCAAAGAACTGGCAGCAAACGCCGCCGGCGTTCATTTTTTCGATATCGACGCAAAGATCATTCCGGGAAAGGTTCCGCTGCCGACGCAACATTTCCGTGAGGGTATCGCAGTGCAGATCCAGAATTGGCATGGGGCCTCCCGTTTTCAAGCGCCATATTTGGCATATAACATATTTTAACGCATTTTCCGCATTTTGGCAAGATTTTTTTCAGGGTGTGGCAAATCCAAAGAACAATCATATTTCAGTCAGAGGCTCAGAGGGCACTGAAAAATGCGATTGCAACGAGACGAAAAATCTCCCCCGAAGAGGAGATTATATGCGGTAATAGTCAGATTGTTTCTTGCACGGTTGGCGCTTGATTGTCCGCGGAAATTTCCCGAATAATTCTATCCACAAAACCAAACCCGGGATCCATGTCACAGTTTTCGAACCGGAGGAGATCTTTCGTTTTGATACCGATTCTCCGCGCAAAGTCTCTTTGTGAAAGCGCGTTTTCTTTCCGAAAGTCTTTCAGCCGTCTGACAAGTTCTTCACGGGCGACCATGCTGTCATACTGATCCTGCAATTCCGGATTCTTCGCGAAAGCTTCCGCTCGTATATCTTTCCATAATCTGGACATTTTTTCCTCCTTAAGGTTGTCAAAACAGCAAACTAAGCCTTATTTTTTCAAGAATTTCGAAGTACTTACTCTGAAATGCGTTTTTCTTTTTCATACGCATATCCAATATCCATATTTCATTTCGCTCACGTATCTCTCGGTAAAAAATTCTGTATTCAAGCGGGTACTTTATTATGATTTCATAAATCTTGACAGGTTTTTTCTTTCTTTGAATCAGCTTTATATTCAGAAATTCATACCTTCTTCTTTCCAAATGATCAATAGATCTGGATACAATGCTTTGCAAGCCGCTCAGCGTTTCTAAATCAGAAAATGCGTTTTGCGCCCTTGAACTGAATTTAATCTCTGGCATATAGAACACCTCCGACAATTTGATCTATACCCTGTAACTGCGTTTAATTTATTATAACAGATTGTTGAATTATTGCAAGAGTTTTTTGAGGCAAATGGATATGACTTTTCTCAGCTACAACCAATAATGAACCCATTTATCTCATGAAACGAGAGATTTGTGATCGTACCGGCTGAAACGCAATCTCCCCCAACATTCATCATTCCCGTATTTACGCCCAATTTTCGGGATGTTTCCAACTTTAATATGATTTTAATTATTGTATGCATTTTTGCCAATAAAAACTGCTTGCAAAAAAGATTTTTGTTCCGCTTGGCAACAAAAAAAATAACATACCAAGGCAACAAATCCGACACACAATCATGCTATCATACATATGATATAAATCTTTCCCCGAGATATTTTATATAAATGCTCCCTTGCTTATGTTGAAGTGAGGGAGTTTCCCTTTTTTGGAGCGGTTTTACCTGAAAAGAGGGGCGTTTCCGTTACGCCCCTCCGACTTTTCCTAAATTTTGTCCCGAATGAGCCCTTCGTTTTTTTCCTCCAGCACCTTGATGGCGTGGTACAAAAACTCGTTGATGGGCGCCTCTTCTCCCAATTCTTTGGCGATTCTCACAAGGGTTCCCCCGAACATATCGATTTCCGTCTTTCTCTTTTCTTCCAGATCCCGGAGCGTCGAGGATTTGTTGTTGTAGGGCATGGCCTTGAGTTTCTCCCCCTGAATCCGAATCTCTTCCTCCGTCAGAATGATTCCTTTCTTGGCGGCTACCCGGGCCACTTCCCGCATGACCATTTCCCTCAGAGCGGTGGCGTGCGTACTCTGTCCGTTCCAAGCCCCGAAAGGGACGTGAAGCAGCGCCGACACTTGATTTTCGGCGAGGTTGCACATATACTTGTGCCAGATGGCCCGGATCATGTCGGGCTGAATCTTGGGCTTGATGCCCGCTTTTGTAAACAGATCCGCCACAGCCTGCACCCGGGGACTGACGGTTTCGTTGGTCTTTTCGCCAAACTCGATCCGCGCCTGTTTCGGGTTGAAGCTCACTTCGTTTCCCACCATGAGCACGCTGACCCGGGTCAGGGAATAAAGCAGCCGGTCCCAGCCGTAGACCGAAGCCACGATTTCCTCTTTCTCGACGCCGTTCAGAGGCGCCATCAGGATCGTATCGGGCCCCACATGGTTTTTAATGTCCGCAAGGGCCTGCCGGAGTCCCGTCATTTTCGTAATGATGATCACAAGATCGGCCGGTTCCACAATTTCGGAAGGATCGACCACGTGAAAGTGAAATAGCGTTCCATTGGCGACGATCCCGTTTTTCCGGATCCGTTCCCCTCTTTCTCCTCCCGCCACAATGCGCAGGTTGTCTCTCAGGACAGGCTGCAAGTTGCAGGCAAAATAGCTGCCGATGGCCCCCAACCCGATCAAGGATACCGTTTGAATTTCTTTCATAGAATAACCCCCTTAGGTATTGATGTCTCATGATCATTTTCAAGCGGACGCGTAATGCGCGCCCCTATGGTTATTTCCCCATTTTTTTCGTCTTTTCGATTGTCGCCGTCGCCGCCTTGGTAATGGCCCCGCGGAAACCGTTTTCCTCCAATTTCATAATGCCCTCAATGGTCGTACCGCCCGGAGAGCAAACCGCATCCTTCCATTCGCCCGGGTGTTTACCCGTCGCCAAGAGCATTTTGGCGGAACCGGCCACGGTCTGAGACACGAGACGGTACGCGTCGGCCCGGGCGAGTCCCGCCGCCACCACGGCGTCGGCAAGGGCCTCGATAAACACGAACACGAAAGCCGGCGATGAGCCCGAAGCGCCGGTTACGGCGTCGTAAAGCTCCTCTTTGATCTCAAGGGATACGCCGATCTTTCCGAAAAGTTCCGTGAAAAATGTCTTTTCCTCGTTGGTGACCGCGGCCCCGAACGTATAAGCGATACAGCCCTCGCCGATCATGAGCGGCAGGTTGGGCATGGTCCGGATCACGCGGCCCCCTGCGTGGGGCAGCATTTTTTCCGCCATGGCGGCAAGCGTAATCCCCGGCGCCATCGTGACGATGAGTTTGTCCTTCAAGGCGTCTTTCGCCTCTTCAATCACGGCGGGGTAAATATTGGGCTTTACGGCCAGAAAAACCGCGTCGGCGCTTTTTGCGACCTCCGGCCCGCTCCCGCAGGCATGGACGCCATATTCCTTCGCTGTTTTCTCCAGCTGAAGCTTGTCATACACATAGACGTCTCCGGCCGACACGAGTCCCGACCCGATGACGCCCCGCAAAAAAGCCGTCCCCATATTTCCGCAACCGATAAAACCGATTTTCATCAAAAACGCCTCCTTTTATTTTTCCCTGCACGCCCAATGGATCCGCTATGTTTCTTTATAAAAATATCTTTCTTCTTTACGTCGTTCTGTTTCGATACAGATCAAAAAGTCATATTTCAGTTCAACTTTTGATCCGACCCGCATTTTTTCGAAATCCCGTTTTCTGCCCTTATTATACACCATTTCCCGGTCATTTTCCTAAAAAATTTTAAGTTTTTTAAAAAATCTCTTCCATTCTCAGGAAATCTGAGGTATACTGATAATACAAACTGCAAACAATTTTTTTAATAAAGAGGTGGTTTCCAATGGCGAACGAATTCAACAAAGAGGGAAAAAAAGAGGGGCTCTGGACGAAAACTTACGAAAACGGAACGATTCAGGAAGAACGGAACTATGTCAACGGCGTCCGGGAGGGAGAATATCGCTCCTATTACACCAACGGACAAGTGGAAGTAAAAAAATATTATAAAAACGGCAACATCCACGGAATCTACGAGACTTTCTACCGGGACGGACAGCTGAGTTCCGTCCGGAACCATATAGACGGGGAACTGATCGGAGAAGTCAGGGAATACTATGAAAACGGTCAGTTGAAAAAAGAAGCGATCCACACGAGCACATCGACGACGACAAAAAACATCCTGTACTTTCCCAACGGCACGATCATGAAGGAAGGCAATATCAAAAACGGGAAGAAATACGGTCCCTTTGTGGAATATTATTCCAACGGAAAAAAACATATCGAGTGCAATTACAACGAAAAGGAAAAACTGGATGGTCCCTATAAAGAATACGACGACGGCGGAAACCTGATCAAGAGCGAGAACTATACGAACGGCGTAAAAAGCTGATATGGCGGAGGGGGAAACATGTGGAAAGAATTCAAGGACTTTGCGTTTAAAGGAAATGTCATCGACATGGCGGTGGGCGTCATCATCGGCGGGGCCTTCGGAAAAATCGTCTCTTCGGTGGTAAATGACCTGATGATGCCCATATTGGGTAAAATCCTGGGCGGATTCAATTTCAGCGATCTCAAGTGCGTCCTGACGGCTGCGGTCCTCAATGAGCAGGGGGAGGTTGTAACGCCTGAAAACGCCATTTATTACGGGAGATTCTTCCAGAATGTCATTGATTTCCTGATCATAGCCTTTTGTATCTTCCTCTTTGTGAAAACCATCAACACGCTGCGACGGAAAAAAGAAGAAGCGCCTCCGGCGCCCGCGGGTCCCACCACGGAAGACCTGCTGACCGAGATCCGGGATCTTTTGAAAAAGTAATTTGATTCTAATTTTCATTCAGGCGTAAACCACGCGCGGCGCTGCTCTAAGAGCAGCGCCGCGCTTTTCCTTATTCGAGGTTTCTGTGATTTCCTTCCATCTTTTCCTTCGTCATGCCGCGGCGCTCCGTAAGATCCATCACGATCATGTCAAAGGCGATCAGCAGGCTCTGCTCAAACAAATTCCCCATGGGCTGGCAGGAAGGCACGACGTCGGCGGTTCCCAGATAGACAGACGCGGGGACAAACAAGACGCAGTCCGCCAGCGGCGCGCTTTTTTTATAGGGATCGCCCGTCACAAGGGCGACCCGCGCCCCTCTCGATTTCGCTTTCTCGATTACATAATGAATGTGCCCGATCTCTCCGCAGCCGGATGTGGCAATCAGCAGATCGCCCGCGCCCAGAGACGGCGTCGTGTCATCCCATACCCAGTGCACGTCAAAGCCGAGGTGCATCAAACGCATGGTAAAGGCCCTGGTGGAGAGTCCCTCCCGACCTACGCCGATGGTGATGATCCGTTTCGCTTTTTGAATTTCCGCGACGAAGGCTTCGATGCTTCCGGCGTCCAACCGCTCAAACACCTGATCCAATTCGCCGATGATTTGCTTCGCTTTTTTAGCGTAATCCATATCTGACCTCCGTATCTTCTCTTCTTCCCTGATTCCGTTTTATGAGGCGCACGCCCTGCGCAACAGTTCCATGCTCTTTTTCATGCCATCCAGCACGTGATCGTCATCGTCTTCAAAAATCGTCACAACCTCAAGATAGGAGACGATGTTTTCCAATCCCGCCTCTTTCGTCTTCTCTACAATATACTCCGGCGTCAGTGTTCCATCCGGGTTCGTAAAATCCCAGTGCCTGTCCCATTGTCCGTCTGTCTGCTGCAGGTGAATCGCCGCGATATAGTCTTTGCATGTTTTAAACCAGAGTGAAATATCCGCTTCTTCTTTCAACAACGGTTTGAACAACGCGTGGCCCCAGTCAATCAACAGTTTTACCGGTATGGCGCTACCTTCCAGATCCTTCATCAGACGGATGCTGGTCTCGGGACTGTGGGGAAATTCCGTGATAAGTGGCGTCACTTCGATTTCCATATGATCGAGGCCCTTTTGCCTGCCGTATTCGGCAAGACGCCGGATTCTCTCCAGCGCTTCCCGATACAAGGCGGCGCGAGTCTCCGGATCTCTGGCGTCGGCGTAATCCATGCCTCCAATGGGCGTGCCGACGGCTTTGACGCCCATGGCCCGGGTCAGATCAATGGCTCTTTTGAAAAAGGTTTCGGACACATCGCGCATTTTGGGATCGGGCGCAAGCAGCTGCGGATAGCTGTAGGACGCAAGGCCCCCGAAGGTCGCGCCGATTTCGATCCCCCGCTTTTCAAAGGCCCGGGCGTATTGCCCGGCAAATTCATCGCGAACGTCTCCGGGCCACCAGGGGTCAATCAAATCCCAGGTAAACTGCACATAGTTCACGTCAAATATTTCTCTGCACATTGCGGCCAACACTTCCGGCTTCATCCAGCGTTTGACCGCGAAGGAAAGATTCAATCCCAGTTTCATGTCATGCCTCCTGTTTGTTCTCTTTGTCTTTTTCTTTTTCGGAATTGGCGATGGCTCTGCGCTTGGCTGAATTCAGAGATACCAGCGTGCCGATGGAATCCAGCGAGATGGCGATAACAACCACGACGCCGCTGACTGCCGTCTGCCAGTAAATATTGACGCCCAACAGCACGATCATGTTTTGGATGATGCTGATGATACAGGCGCCCAGCAGAGCCCCCGCGGGACTGCCGATCCCGCCTGTCAGCGCGACCCCTCCGATGACGGACGCCGCGATGGAATTCATCACCCAGGAATCTCCAATGCTGGGCTGGGAAGCGCCGAGACGGGCCACCATCAACACCCCCGACAGGGCCGCCAGAGCCCCTACCAGCGCGTAAGTCATCGTACGGATAAATGTGACGTTTATCCCCATGATTTCAGCCGCTTCCCTGTTGTTCCCGATGGCGTACAAATACCGGCCGTAACGGGTTTTCTGCGTAAGAAACAGCACGATAATCAATACAATCAACGTAAATACGAAGGGCATGGGAATCCCCAAAAACGTCCCCTTGCCCAGATATGTGAAGGACGCCGGAATACCGATAATCGCCTTGCCTTTTGTGAGCACGAGGTTGACGCCTCCGTACAATCCCTGCATTCCGATCGTAACGACCATGGCGTTCAGTTTCAGACGCGTGATGATGGTTCCGTTCAGAACGCCGAAAAGCATACCCGCCAATATGCAAATAAAGGGGACAATAACGACGGGAAATTTGAAATTGACCATCAGCATACCCGCCAGGACGCCGCAGAGCGAAGCGATCTTGCCGACGGACAAATCCAGTTCCCCCAAAAGCAGCAGACAGGATTGTCCGATGGCAATCGTGGAAACAAAGGCCAAATCGCGCACGACAGATTGCAGGTTGAAACGATCGAGGAAATTGGGCGAGGAAAATGAGGCGATGATGATCATGGCGATCAATACAAGCGTGATATTCCGCAACTTACTTTCCGCGCCCGCTTTTTTTCTTGCATTCAGCAAAGTCTTCAGGGTCATATTTTCAGATTCTCCTTAATTGACAGCAATGCCCATAATCGCATGGAGCAGCATGGTTTTGTCCACGGGAGCGGTAAATTCCCGCGCTTTTTTCCCGAGATACATGGCGATCACCCGATTGGAACATTTCAGCACTTCGTTCATTTCCGAGGAAATCAGAATGATCCCGAGCCGCTGTTCCTCGGCGAATTTTTTCATCAATTTGTAGATCTCTACTTTCGTGCCGACGTCAATTCCTTTGGTCGGCTCATCAAATACCAATATTTTAGGCTTTGCAGCGATGGAGCGACCGATAATTGCCTTTTGCTGGTTGCCGCCGCTCAGGTATTTGATGGATTGTTTCAACGAAGCGATTTTGATACTGTAAGTCCGGACCACCTCTTCGGATTTTGCCCGTTCCTTTTTGGCGGACACCAAAAGACCGTCGCACAGTTGTTCGATCAGGGCGCAGCTGATGTTGGACATGACGCTGAGATCAGGCAAAATGCCCTGTTGCTTGCGCTCCTCCGGAAGATACAAAAATCCGTTCCGAACGGTAGCCGTCTGATTTCCCGCCGGCATTTTCCGGCCTTCGATGCGAACGCTGCCTGTCCATACCGGCAGGCGTCCGAGGATCGCCTGCATAAGTTCCGTACGTCCGCTGCCCACAAGACCCGAAAATCCCAGAATCTCTCCCGCGTGGAGCTTAAAACTCACATCCCGGAATTTTTCGCCGCTGAGTCCTTCAACCTCCATCAGGACATCGCCGTCCGCCCATTGCGGAATAAAGGTCTCGTCCTGATCGATGGAGCGGCCCGCCATTTTGGAAATGACCCAGGGAATATCCGCTTCGGAGGTCTGCGTATGGGCGACCCGTACGCCGTTTCGCAGCACGGTGATTTCATCGCCGATGGAAAACACTTCCTCCAGTTTGTGGGAAATAAATACCACGGCTTTCCCGCGGGCCTTCAACTGCCGGATAATATGGAACAACTTGTCGATTTCTCTATCGGTCAAGCTCGTGGTGGGTTCGTCCAGCAACAGAACACTTGCGTCTTCGTCTACCATGGCCCGGGCAATCTGCAACAACTGCCGGTCGGACACCGAGATGTTCTTCACAAGCTCATTGGGTTTGGCGCTGATTTCAAACAGTTTCAGATGCTCCACCGCCAGCGCTTCCAGACGGGACCGGTTGATGACGCGTTTTTTGATGCCGCTTCGTTCGAAGGGCATAAAAAGATTTTCCGCAACGGTCATTTCGCGGAAAAGATTGAGTTCTTGCGGCACATAAGCGATCCGGCGGAACAGATTCCTGTCCTCGGCGGCAGGCTTTCCGGATATCCGTACGGAACCTGAATCAGGCGTATAAATACCCGTCAGAATCTTGATCAACGTACTTTTTCCGGCGCCGTTTTCCCCGATCAGACAGTGCACGGAGGAATCCTCTATGGCTAAATCCACGGAATCCAGCGCCGGGATCCCGTAGAAACTTTTCGTGATATTTTTGGCTTCGACTATGACTGACATGGGCTTTATCCGTTGGCGGCGCGCGGTGGCGCGCCGCCATATACGGATCTTACTCCTTCATCAGTTCTATCCATTCGTCTACGTTTTCAGGCGTTACAAAATCGATGCCGGTATCCACGATAGCCGGAATCTTTACGCCCAGAGAGGCCTGCCACATCATGAGTACGGACATGGAACCCTGTACGCGGGGAACGGTGCAGGAAGCCGCTTGCATCGAACCGTCTTTGATGAGTTCCAGCATATCCGGCAGGTTTTCAAGGCCCACGAGCTTGATTTTGCCGACTTTGCCCGCTTCCTTGATGGCGTTGGCAATGCCGATGGGAGCGGCCGCGTCACAGCAAACGAATCCGGCCAGATCGGGGTTGGCGGCAATAATGCCGGCCGCCTGGGATTGCGCTTCCTGGATGTTGTCATTTCCGATTCCTTCGGCGACGATCTCAATGCCCGGATATTTTTTCAACGCGGCCACGTGAGCTTCATAGCGCTCCCGGTGATTTTCCGCGGTGGGGATACCCTGCATAATGGCGACTTTCCCCTTGCCGTCCAGCAGTTTCGCCAGATAATCCGAAGCCATGGCGGCCTGTACGGCAAAATCGTTACCGACGGCTGTCAGACCGGAACCTTTGGGAGAGGGGGCGTCGAAAATAATGACGGGAATGCCCTGGGCCTGGATTTCTTCGATGACAGCCTTGTTGGAATCCCAGTTCACGGGGTCAAAGGCGATGCCATCGGGTTTTGTTGCGGCGGATTGCGATAATACGGTGTTTTGTTCTGTTACATCACCCACAGTGGGGGCGCGGAAATCCACGGTGACTTTCCTTCCGAGCTGCTCGCTCAAAAGCGCGGCTTCTTCCTGAGCGCCTTTGTTGACTTCATCAAACCACGGGTGTACAACTTTTGGAACGACAATAAAGTGCAGCGGTTTGTCGCTTTTTGCTTTACCGCTTGCCAAGGTTGCTGTGGAAAATGCCAAACATGCCGTCATGGCGGCAATGAAGTAACCGATTTTTCTCATGTCTACCACCTGCGCGTTTAAAGTCCGACGACTATGGAATGTGTGTCAATAACTAATACTTTTATTATCACATAGGCGTCGTTTTGTCAAGGGCGTTTCCGATCTTTTTCTTTTTGTTTTTCCTCTTTTTCCCGAACGCCTGCGGGGACTGCGTCCCCTCAGCCCTGACGGGCAGACCTGCTGCGCAGGGCAGGTTGTTTTTTGAATAAGTTTTTATTGCCCCCGTTCCGGGGGACTCAGGGGGTTAAATCCTCGGCAGATTCCAATTCTTGACGATGGCGAGGTATCGGATCACCCCTACTACGACCGCCCCCAGGATCATGGCGTTGCCGTCTCCGATCACATCTTTCAGGAAGACTGCGGTCACGGCCCCCGCCAGAGAGGCGCAGGCATAGACGTGTCTTACCAGGACATAGGGCGTTTCCCCCGCCAGCACATCCCTTATCATGCCGCCGCCCACTCCCGTGATCACGCCCAGGAATATCAGCAGGAAGCGTTCGTTGCCGTAGGCCCCGTCGATCCCCACGTGAATCCCCGTCACGGTAAACGTACTGAGGCCGATGGTGTCCATAACGGTCATGAATCCTTCGTAACGCTTCATATAGCGGCTGTTCAAAAGATTCTTCCGGCGGTAGATCAGAATAAAAAGCGCGCAGGCCGTCCCGATGGCCGTCAGGACATAAGTTGGATTCCGGAACATATTGGGGGGCGTCACGTTGAGGATCAGATCCCGGATCAACCCGCCTCCCAGGGCCGTCACGATGCCCAGTACGCTGATTCCGAATATATCCATGTTTTTCCGGATGGCCAGAAGGGCCCCCGACGACGCGAAGGCGATTGTCCCCGCCAACTCCAGGCCGTAAACGATTTCTTTGTAGGTAAGCATAGCGCTCCTCCCGGTCTTTTCTTATAGTATACAACATTTTTTTCTCCCTTGAAAGATGAATTTTCTGTTAAATTTTCAAAAAAACATTGACACAGAATCAAAATAGTTTTATTATATAATTGCAACAATAATAATCCGAAGATAAAGGGGGCAACATGGCACTTTTCAGTAAGGACGACAGAGCGGTTGAAGTTGATTTTACATCAAAAGGCGTTACTACCATATCGCAGGGCACGGTAATCACAGGCGATATTGACACTCAGTGCAATTTGCATGTGGACGGGAAGATTATCGGCGACACCACATCCAGTTCCCTTGTTACAATCTCCACCCACGGAGAAGTCGAAGGAAAGGTTGTCGCTTCCAAGATTATCATCAGCGGTATATTCAAGGGAGAATTGGAAGCTGATTCCGTCGAACTCCTGGCGAACAGCATCGTACAGGGCGACATTACCAGCGACCGCCTCGTAATGGAAGACGGCGCGAATTTTGAAGGATCCAAAAAACGCAAGAAGAAAGTCGAGGCGCTGCCCGCGGGCGATGACAACCTCGGAGATCTCGACGATCTGAAAATGGACGACTGAGCGGTACAAAGGGGCTGCCCGTATCACCGGGCGGCGTCTTTTTTTATAAAATAAATCTTTACCTCTTTACAAAGGAAATAAAAAGGTATATAATGAATAAAAATCAGAAAGGCGGCGACCCATGCGCGTAATCGGAATTGATCCCGGCACGGCCATTGTCGGATACGGGATCCTGGACTATGAAAAAAACAAATTTACCCCGGTGGACTATGGCTGTATTTTTACGGACAAGGACACGCCCATGGAAAAAAGGCTCGTGGAAATCTACGACGGTCTGTCGGCGCTCCTGGACAAATACAAGCCCGAACATCTGGCCATCGAGGAATTGTTTTATTTCCGGAACGCCACCACCGTCATCCCCGTGGGACAGGCCCGGGGGATTATTCTTCTGGCAGCTGCCCAGCGGAATATATCGATCAAGGGCTATACGCCGCCCCAGGTCAAGGTAGGCGTCACGGGCTACGGCAAAGCCGAGAAAAAGCAAGTCCAGCAGATGGTCCAGCGCCTGCTGAACCTCCGGGAAATCCCGAAGCCCGATGACGCGGCGGATGCCCTGGCCCTCGCCGTCACCCACATCAACGCCCTGCACAGTCTCGCCTACGGTCTGACTTCCACCCGGACGCTGTCCGAAAAGGCCGTCAAAAAAGACAAGCTGACGGCCGATGAGTTCCGGGAACTGATCGGAGTGAAACGATAGACCAAAACAAATTTTTAATGATACAGGGGGTAACATGTCCATCGAAACAGTAAAGAATTATTTCAAGCAATTCGGTATCGACGAGCGGATTATTGAGTTTGACGTATCCAGCGCCACCGTGGAGTTGGCCGCCAAAGCCATCGGCTGTACGGAAGGAGAGATCGCCAAGACCCTCGCCTTCAAGAACAAAAAGAGCGGCGAAGGCTTTATCATCGTGGTGACCTCGGGCGACGTCAAGATCGACAACACAAAGTTCAAACAGACGTTTCACATGAAGGCGACGCTGATCCCGCCGCCGGAAGTGGCGGAAATCACAAGCCACGAAGTGGGCGGCGTCTGTCCTTTCGCGATCCCTGACGGTATTCCCGTCTATCTCGACGAATCGCTCAAAAAATACGAGACGATCT
>JAISST010000065.1 GCA_031272945.1 Fusobacteriaceae bacterium | reverse complement strand
CGCCAAAGCCCTCGGCGTGGATGTCGATGAACTTCTGATTTCCCAGCCCGATTACGGCGAACAGGCCTTGGAAATTGCGGACATGCTGGTGCGCTCAGGCGCAGTGGACGTCATTGTGGTGGATTCCGTGGCGGCTCTCGTGCCCAAGGTGGAAATAGATGGCGAAATGTCCGATCAGCAGATGGGACTCCAGGCAAGACTCATGTCCAAAGCCCTCCGGAAATTGACCGGTACCCTGAACAAATCAAAGACAACCATGATTTTTATCAATCAGATCCGGGAAAAGATCGGCGGCTTCGGCTTCGGACCCCAGACGACCACCACAGGAGGGAAGGCCCTCAAGTTCTACTCTTCGGTGCGTCTCGAAGTCAAGAGGATCGGTTCCGTCAAGCAGGGGGACGAAGTCATCGGCAATGAAACCGTCGTCAAAGTCACGAAAAATAAAGTGGCCCCCCCCTTCAAAGAAGCCGCGTTCCAGATCATGTACGGCAAAGGCATAACAAGAGTCGGAGAAATATTCGAGCTGGCTCTTGAAAACAACATCATCGCCAAAGCCGGCGCCTGGTTCAGCCTCGGAGACCAGAGACTCGGACAGGGCAAAGAAAATGTCAAGGCCCGGCTTGAAGAGGACAAGGAGTTGTTCCGGACCATCGAGTCCAAGGTACTCGCCATCATGGCGGAGCATAAGCTGAAGACCTCGAAAAAGGCCCCCAATCCCTTAAGCGCAGGGGAACAGGAAGAGGAATTGAAAGAAGAAATCGCGTAAAATGGCATTCCCTGCTTGTAAAAGCAGATTACAATAAAAAAACGGCGAAGAAGGACGCGACGAGCCGGTCGCGTCCTTTTGATCGCCCGATTTGCCCGCAGGCACGAGGACGCCGTGGGAATTATAGATTACTTGTTATAGTAATCGTACAGTTTTTGATAGGCGTGGGGCCAGTTGGGTTCTGTCGTCAGACCGCCGATGGGCGTAGGAATCCTTGCGGCGCCTGCTTTGTGCGTCGCGATAACCCCTTCCAGAAAGGAGCGGAACTTGGATTTCGGAACGGAAAAGGCCAGCTCGTCGTCGGAAGTCAGGCCGAAAACCCGTTCGCCGCCCCCCGGGATCGTCACATTGCATTTATCCAGCGAATAAGGCGTGGAAATCTCGCTGCCGCAGCACCCGCGACCGGAAAAATGTGATTCCACATAGCCGCCCGTCTCATAGATGGCGCCCTGTACCATGCGGATGATCTGCGCGCCATTCCCATAAATCACGATGACGTCGGGTTCAAAATTCGCCCGGTGCAACGGAGCCACGACGACCGCGCCGATATCGGCCGCCGGCATCCGGGGCGTCGTATCCTGGGTAATCTTTCCGGCTTCCAGCGTTTTTGTGTACAGAGGGTAGGCGACGCTGCCGTCTTTGATGATGTCGGCCACTTCCGCGAAGCCCAGAATGAACTGCCCCAGCGGGCAGGACTGGTCTTCCATCGTATATTTCATGACCGTTCCCAGTTTCCGCGCCATGGTAATGCCCTGACACATGGCGAGCCTGTGCCCGAAATCCTTTACGGGAGATTTGGCCCGGATGTCTGCGGGGACTTCCTCCCCTTTCTTAAAGATTTTGACGCCCACCGGATATGTGGCCGTACGCAGATATTCGCTGACCATGCTGTTCATTTCTTCACAAATTGTGCTCATATTCTTTTCCTCCTGAATTTGATTCTTTTTTTCGGGATGATATTCCCGTTTGTATTATGCTTTATACACTTTTTCTCACAAAATCCCTTTTTCTTTCAGGAAACCCTTGTACCAGCTCAGCTGGTCCTTCAAAAGCTCATAGGGCTTCAACCCGTAGGGACAACGGGTCTCACAGGCTTTGCACTCTATACAGTTTTCAATCCGGAACATCTTCTCCCGGCCTTCTTCGGATACCATGTTTTGGTACGGAGCGCGAAGGATGAATTCCCGCATCCTGGCCGCCATAAAGATCTCAATGTTGGCGGGACAGGGCAGGCAATAGCCGCAGCCTCGGCAAAATTTCCCGGACAGAGATTTTTTCTCTTCGGCAACTTGGGCCGCGTATTCTTCCGTATAGGCAAGGTCCTTTTCCTCCAGGTCCAGAAACTGTTCGATTTCTTCATATCGCTGGACGCCCCAGATGGGAACCGGCGTTTTCAATGAGCGGATAAAAGCAAAATTTGCCTCCACATTGCGGATGAGTCCGCCGGACATGGCTTTCATGCAGATAAATCCCATGCCCGCTTCGGCCGTTTCTTTTACAAGGGCGATATCTTTTTCTCCGGAAAGGGAGGAAAAGGGGAATTGCAGCGTTTCAAAAAGCCCGCTTCGGACAACTTTGAAGGCTTCTTCCAATTTGTGTTGCGTGACGCCCATATGCAGCACTTTTCCTTCCTGAATAAATTTACGCATTTCGGCGACCTGTTCGTCTGTGGGCGTGTGGTTATGAAATTGCAGCAAATCCACATGATCGGTTTTCAGGTTCCGGAGCGTCGTTTCAAGATCCGCCCGCATTTTGGCAGGGTCCCTGCCCATGGTTTTCGATGCGATATAAATTTTGTCCCGGACATCTGAAAGGGCGCAGGCGATTTTTTCCTCGCTGTCCGAGTAGGCCCGGGCCGTGTCAAAGAAGTTGACGCCGCCTTCGTAAGCCCGCCGCAGAATCCGGGCGGCTTCCTCGAATGTGCAGCGCTGGATCGGCAGCGCCCCGAAGGACGTGCGCGATACGTTCATTCCTGTTTTTCCCAGTGCAATATACTTCATTTCTTTCCCTCCATACCATCACTGTTTGACTTGGATTCGTGTATGCGTTAATACCATTTTGTTGATGACCACATTGTTTTCCACAAAAACATGCACCTGAGCATCTGCGTCATCCAAGTTCCAAATATATATTTAAACATCAGGTTTGAATGCCGACGCATGCACTTCGTCTTCAAGGAACTATTGGGAGGGCATCCCACCCATCTCCGGGCCGGTCGCCAGCCGTCGGCCCGCGACCCGCCCACCAAGAAGATTTCGGCGGGGCGCCGGCGGGGCGCGCCCCCAAACTGATTGTGTATGTGTTTATA
>JAISST010000057.1 GCA_031272945.1 Fusobacteriaceae bacterium | reverse complement strand
CCCGGATATGCCGCGTGCACCTGCCGGAAAGCCTCGACGGCGTGGGGCGTCGCCAGCGTATCGCCCGGTCCCGCGATTCCCACGACCGTAATGGAAGGACAGAGCTCCAGCGCTCTTTTCACCGTATCGGCCGCTTCCGAAGGGTCGAGGATCCCCGCCGCCACCCCGGGTCTTTGTTCCGTGACGTTTTGTTTTCTCGTGCAAAAGCGGCACTGGATGTTGCAGGCGGGACTGACCGGCAAATGAAGTCTTCCATTTTTATTGTGGGCCTTTTCCGAAAAGCAGGGATGATCTTCTGTAATATCCCGGCGCTTTCCGTTTCGGATTCCGCCTCGTACAAGCCTTTTCAGATAATTTTGATATCCCGCGATCAGATCTTCAATTACGCCGGGTTTTTCCAATACCTGGATCCCTTCCAGCTGCAGGCGCGACTTAACGTAATTCCCGACTTTTGCCGCAAACAACACCTTGCAGTCCGAAAGAAGCGCAACGCTTCGCTCCAATTTTTCCGGATCATGCTCCCCCATGACGCAATGGCTGATGTTTTCCCTTTTTTCCACAAATCGCCAGGTATCGGCGGTCTCATCAATATCTACGATGGCGAACCGCTGCGCGTGGCCGAAATGTTGTGATACGAAAATCCCGTCGTTTGACGCGAAAGCCAATCTCATATGGCCGCCACCCCCGCCTCGTTTTCCACGACGTTTTGCAAGCGCAGCAACTTGTCGCTCCAAGTGGTTGCCCATTGTCGGAGTTCGTCCAAACCCAAGGGCGAGGGCGTCTTACTTTCTTCATGATTCGCTATTTTTTCAGCGAGGTCCCGATAAATTGCCGCCTGCTCGCTTTCGGGCGCCGATTCGATCACGGTCCTGCCTTTGAGTTCCGCCCGGGTCACGGTGATTGAGCGCGGGATATATTGGACAATTTGCGTATCTGTTCTTGCGGCAAAGTCGTCGATAATTTCCCGGGTATAGGTTTCATTGATGGAATTGGCAATGATTCCTCCCAAAAGAGCGCCTCCGCTGTTGCTGTATTTTTTGATGCCTTTGAACAGGTTGTTGCTTGCGTATATAGACATAAAATCTCCGCTGGAGACCGTAAACACATGCTGCGCAATGCCTTCCCGGATGGGGACTGCGAAGCCGCCGCAAACCACATCGCCAAGTACGTCATAGATTACGATATCGAGATCAAGCTCTTCGAAGACGTGCTGTTGCTTGAATAATTCCACGGCCGTGATGATGCCGCGTCCCGCGCAACCGACTCCCGGCGCCGGTCCTCCCGCTTCGACGCAGTAGATGCCGTTGAAGCCCTCGTAAATGACGTCATGGACGTCGACCTTTCCTTTTTCCCGGAGCGTATCCAGAACCGTGGGAATGTATGTCCCGTTCCTGAGCGTGTTGGTGCTGTCCGCCTTGGGGTCACAGCCGAACTGCATGACCTTGTACCCCAAAAGGGAGAGGGCCGCCGAAATATTGCTGGTGGTCGTGGATTTTCCGATGCCGCCTTTTCCGTAAATGGCGATCTGCTTTATTTTTTTGGGCATTTGCGTTTCTCCTTGTGTGAATGGGATTGGTGAAAAATAAAAAGCGCCTGGATTCGGCCTCAATCGCCTCGACTTCCAAACGCTTATGATTCCTGTGAAACAGCGTGATTTCCCTCCGTTTTGATTAACCGGAAGGAATCCGCCGTGGTCGCATCATCATATTTTTCGGAACGCCGTCTGCCCTATGACAAAAAGTGTTGTTTTCGCAACAACACATGCAACAGCAACATACGGCTTTTCCTAAATAAGTACGAATCATGGATACTCCCCCGGATGGATTTTCTGTATTTGAAAATCCGTGTAAATTTTCAAAATTAACTTGCAGGAATTGTAGCATTCCTTTTTAATTTTGTCAAGAAATATTTTTTTATTTTTTTTGTCAAGATCAGACCGACGCTTTTCAAAGGTGTGATCATATATTTTATATACTGTATCGATATACGGAATATATTTGACTAATTTTCGGAAATCCTGTATTATTTTGGTAATTCATCTATCGGAGCGGCCAACATGACGATAATTTTTTCTTTGATGTTCACAATGACAATGATGGCGATGCGCATGGCGACCATGCGCCCTTATTTGATTGCGAACCATCGGAGAAAATGAAAAAGTACGCCGCGACGGTCTGATACCGGGCCAAATCAGTAAAAAGTGAAGAGGTTTACGCGTAAATACTTTGGAGTTTTCCGGAGTATTTTTTTTATGAAATAGTTAAAAGGAGGAAACATGAAAATGAAAGAAAAAATGGTAAGGAAGGAAAATAAAGAAGTCAGGAGGTGTTGTTGTGTCGGACCATCTCGCGACGAAGTGCGTCAATAACCGCCATGAAACCCTGAAATACGACAACACCGGCGCCATCAGCTACCCGATCTACCAGACGGCGACCTTTGCCCACCCGGGCGTCGGGGAAAGCACGGGCTACGACTACAGCCGCCAGCAAAACCCCACCCGGGAGCAACTGGAGCGGGTTGTGGCGTCATTGGAAAACGGGACCGACGCCCTGGCTTTTTCCAGCGGCATGGCGGCAGTTGCCGTCATGCTGGAACTCTTGAAGCCGGGGGATCACATCATCAGTTCCTGCGATCTCTATGGCGGCATGATTCGCTATTTTCAGCATATCAGCGAAAAAAACGGGCTGACCGTGACGTACTGGAGCGGCGCGCCGGGAGAATTGGCGGGACTCGTCCGGAAGGAAACCGCCGCGATTTTTATCGAAACGCCCTCCAACCCCATGATGAACATCATCGATATCCAAAAGACAGCGGATGTCGCCCGGGAACACCAGCTCCTTTTTGTGGCGGACAATACCTTTCTCTCGCCCTGGTTTCAGAATCCGCTGGATCTGGGGGCGGACATCGTCCTGCACAGCGGCACGAAATTCCTCGGCGGACATAACGACACGCTCTCGGGCTTTCTCGTTGTGAAAGACGCCGCTCTCGCCGAACGCCTGCGCTTTTTAAGTAAAACCATCGGTTCCTGTCTCGCGCCCTTTGACAGCTGGCTTGTCCTGCGCGGCGTCAAGACGCTGGGCTTGCGAATGGAAGCCAGTCAAAAAAACGCGCTTGCCATCGCGCGCTTTTTGAGCGGCCACCCGAGGGTGACAAAGATCTATTATCCCGGTCTGCCGGATTTCACGGGAGCGGAAGTCCATCTGAGGCAGGCCCGGGGCTTCGGAAGCATGTTGACGTTCCAGACCGACACGAAGGAAACGGCGCTCCGTGTTCTCAAAAGCGTAAAATTGCTGCACTTTGCCGAAAGCCTCGGGGGCGTCGAATCCCTGATCACCTACCCCTCGACCCAGACCCACGCCGATGTGCCTCTTGAGGACCGGGAGCGAAACGGGATCCTTGAGACAACCCTGCGTCTCTCGGCGGGCATAGAGCACGAGGCGGATCTGATCGCCGATCTCGCGCAGGCTCTGGGGGAATGAAATACGGGGCGCAAAAAAAACCGCCCCTGTCTTGCGACAGAGGACGGCTTTTGGTGTGTGCTTTATTTCTTTCCGAAATATCTTTCAAGTAGACCCGCAAAAGCTTTTCCGTGTCTTGCCTCGTCTCTTGCCATCTCATGAACCGTGTCATGGATCGCGTCGAGATTCGCGGCTTTCGCTCTCTTAGCCAGGTCGAATTTACCTGCTGTGGCGCCGTTTTCAGCGGCTACCCTCAGCTCGAGATTCTTTTTCGTGGAGTCGGTTACGACTTCGCCAAGCAATTCCGCGAATCGTGCGGCATGATTTGCCTCTTCATAGGCCGCTGTTTCCCAATACATCCCGATTTCCGGATAGCCTTCCCGGAAAGCTACTCTTGCCATGGCTAAATACATGCCTACTTCCGAGCATTCGCCATTGAAATTCATCCGTAAATCATCGATAATATCCTGCGAAACGCCCTGCGCTACGCCGAGCACATGCTCTGCCGCCCAGGACAGGCCTTCGCCCTGCAATGTGAATTTTGAAGCGGGCGCCTTGCACTGGGGACATGCCGCGGGCGCGGCGTCTCCCTCATATACATAACCGCATACTGAACATACATATTTTGCCATTTTTCCATCCTCCTAAATATTTTTATATGAGCTGTAATAAATTTTGTAATCATTTCATATTTGTTGTAAATTCAATATACTACAAACTGGAAAAGATGTCAAGAAAAAATTGTCCGATTTCGGAAAAATTTATTCGACAGTTACGGATTTCGCAAGGTTTCTGGGTTTGTCCACATCCAACCCTTTGGCGCAGGCCGTGTAATAGGCGAGCAGCTGCATAGGAGTCACGGCAAGAAGCGGGGCCAGCATATCGTCAATGTCATCAATGTAAATCATCCGGTCGGCCACTTCTTCCAGTTCCTTGCAGGCCTTTTTCGTCAGGACAATCACAAAAGCTCCCCTGGCTTTGACTTCCTTGGCGTTGGACAGCATTTTTTCCACCATGTCCTTCTGGGTCGCGATGACGACCACGGGAGTTCCCTGCTCAATCAGGGCGATGGTACCGTGCTTCAATTCCCCGCCGGGAAAAGATTCCGCATGGACATAACTGATTTCTTTCATTTTCAAAGCGCCTTCCCGGGCGATTTTTTCGTCGATCCCTCTGCCGATATAAAAGGCGTGCTCCTTTTCCCGGATCTCCGCTGCCAACGCCTTGATTTTCTCTTTCTGAAAAAATACGTTTCCGATATACTCGCTGAGTACGTAGATCTTATCGAGTCGCTGATCATATTGCGCTTTGGTGATGGCCTTTCGTCGGAGGCCCACATAGAGTGAAAGCAAATAGAGCATCGTCACCTGGGCGGTGTAGGCTTTCGTGGAAGCGACGGATATTTCCGGACCTGCCAGCGTGTAGAGCGCCATGTCCGCCTCTCTTGTAATTGTGGAACCCAAAACATTGGCGATGGCCAGGGTTTTGGCGCCTTTTTCCCGGGCCGTTTTGAGCGCCATGATGGAATCCAGCGTCTCTCCCGACTGGCTGATGAAGATCACCAAGTGTTTTTGATCCACAAAGGGGTCGCTGTAGCGAAATTCCGAGGCAATCTCCACCGCCGTCTTCAAGCCCGCGTTTTTTTTCAGGAAATATTCGCCCTGCAAACCTGCGTAATAGGCAGTCCCGCAGGCGACAATATCAATTTGTTCGATTTTTTCAAAGTCAATCTTGCCGAAGGTCTCGCCAAAGTCCACGTCTCCTTTGGGATTGACGTAAATGCCGAGCGTTTTTTCAACGACCGCCGGCTCCTCTTCGATTTCTTTCAGCATAAAATGAGGGTAACCGGCTTTGGAAGCCTGGTCCATATCCCACTCGATTTTTTTGCTTTCTTTTTCAATGAGCCGCCCTTCGGCATCGTAGACCGAAACTTTGTCTTTTTCGATGACGGCGATTTCATCGTCATCCAGAAAGATCACATCTCGCGTGTATTTCAGAATTGCCGGGACGTCGGAAGCGATAAAATTTTTATCTTCGCCGAGACCGATGATCAGGGGACCTTCTTTTCGCGCGCAAACAATCCGCTCCGGATCATCGCTGTTGACAATCCCCAACGCGTAGGTGCCCCTCATTTTTTTCTTGAGGGCAACCATGGTCGTCACGGGGTCGCCGTCGAAGAGTTTCGCGTAGAGATGCGCGATCACTTCCGTGTCGGTATCCGACGTGAAACAAACGCCTTCGGCGCGCAACTGTTCCTTGATTGTCGCGTAGTTTTCAATGATTCCGTTATGAACCACGGCGACTTTGTTGTTGAAACTCACATGGGGATGCGCGTTGACGTCGGTGGGTACTCCATGGGTCGCCCAGCGCGTATGACCGATCCCCAGATGGGATTCCTTGTCCGTCCGGATTACGCTTTTCAGGTTCTCCAGTCTGCCGCTCTTTTTTTCCACAAAAAGTTTTCCGTTTTCGATGATCGCAATGCCTGCCGAGTCGTATCCTCTGTATTCCAGTTTTGTCAACCCGTCCAAAATCACTTCCACCGCTTTGTCGGCGCCGCCGACATAACCGATAATTCCGCACATAATAAAAACCTCCTCGTTTTTCCGGGGCCCGCAAAAAGACCTGGTTATCACAGTCATTTGTCCGTCCCGAATCATCTGGAGATTGTTACGGTTACTCTTTTGTCACGGGAATCACTCCCCGGATTTGTTGGTAACGGTTGTAACCACCTCTGGAACACCCGCCGAAAGCTTCGATAATTCCAGTCCTCGTCATCTCTCGAATCAGAATTAATGCGGGTTTTCCGCATTCTCTCCCTCAAGAGATCCGGCGCTTAACTGATATAAATCTCCGTAGCATATGATAACATATTTTCCCCGAAAATACAACAGATTTTAATAATTTCAAAAAAAACTGTTGACAGAATAAAAAAACGTATGTTATAATAGCCTAAAATTTTTAACAACGGGGGAGAACATGGGGAAAAGAAGCGGAAGCCTGTCATTGGAAGCACTGATCATACTCACGCTCATCATACTGACCGTATCCATCGGGCACATCCAAATCCAAAAAGCCAAATCCATCACACAAGTCAACGACGCCAAAATTTTAATCGCCGATGTTTTCAAAAAATACGCGGTTCTTTCTCTTGACCGCAGAATTATCCACAAGATCGCTTTCGATTACGGCGGCAAATTCCTGGACGTATTCGATTCCGACGATGAAAAAAAAGAGCATCTGGACCTTCCCAAGGACATCCGCTACGCAAGCGTTTACGGCGGAGTTGTCCCGCCGACGATCACGGCAAAGATCACGGAAGACGGAAATATTACGCCGATTTTCACAATTTATATCTTTGACCGCGGGGATCTGGCCCGGTACCGGATTTCTCTCTACGGTTTTGACACCTTGAAACATCTGCGCATTTATATCTATAAAAATAAGGGGGATCAAACGGCCAAATACGGGGATATTGTCAATTTCCACTCAAAGTTTTCCGAAGGAAGCAAATTGTGGGAGAGAGAATAAAACAGAATAAACAAACATAAAAAACAGGAGATGAATTATCTATGTTCAAGAGGGTACTGGCGGCATTTCTCGTTATGGTTCTTTTTTTTATCCCGGGAAGCCTTTCCGGAAACGCCAACCGGATCCGGGTCGTGCTGAAATACAAGCACAGAACGGAAGTTCTGTATTGCTATTTTTCAGGAGTCGGAGGAACCGGCGGATTCCGGATTCTAAGGGAGGGATCCCCATGAAGAATACCATACGGGAATTGTCCTTTGATCAGGATGTGCTACACATCGCTTTCCAAAAGGATAGCAGCGGGACAATCCATCACATAAAATTTGTTTATGATCCACCCTTTTTCCAAAATGCGTTGCTTGGGAAAATGAAGGAGGAGAAACTGGACAAAGGGACTTTTTTTCCTTGTTCGATTGATGAACGCTATGTAAAACTCGTGGTTTTTCAAAATCTCAGCGGCGATATCATTGATTTTTTTTATCGAAAAAACAAACGCGTCGTGATCTGCTATTATGCGGATAAAACTCATTTTCTGGAGGGTTTAAAATGTTATCGGGCCTTGGAACAAAAAGCAAAAACGGAAGACGGAAACAATTTAGACCGCATATTTTCCGAAAGCCCTCCGGAAATCCGGGAAGATTCCGCTGTGGAAACCTACAAGGATATCAACAGCGCCCTTTTCGCAGACAGTCCGATGATCGTAAAGGGGGTCAGCGCCATTATCGACAAAGGTTTGGAAAAACGCGCCAGCGACGTCCACATTGAGCCCTTTCCGCAATATGTACGGATACGCTACCGGATAGACGGCATGCTGACCGAAAGCGACCGAATTTCCGTAACGCTGCTCCAGGGATTGATTTCACGGCTGAAAATCATGGCGAATCTCGATATCACGGAACGCAGATTGCCGCAGGACGGAAGTTTCCAGCTGATCAAAAATGGAGAAACCCTGGACTTCAGAATTTCTTTCGTCCCGACGATAAACGGAGAAAAAGCGGTTATCCGCATTCTGGACAAAAAAATACTTTCGGTGCGTCTGGAGGAACTGGGCTTGGGGGACAGTCAATACGCGCTGCTGAAACGGGAAATCGCCAAAACGAAAGGCATCATCCTGATCTGCGGGCCTACGGGATCCGGAAAGACGAGCACGCTTTACGCGCTGCTGAAAACAATCAACAACGGCGCTTTGAATATTTCCACAGTGGAAGATCCCGTGGAATACAAACTGGAAGGAATCAGCCAGGTGCAGTGCCACAATGAGATCGGAAGGACTTTTGCCGCAACCCTCCGGGCCTTTCTGCGCCAGGACCCCGATGTGCTCATGATCGGCGAGATCCGGGACCCGGAGACCGCTGAAATCGCTATCAAGGCGGCGCTCACGGGACATCTGGTGCTTTCCACGGTTCATACGAACGACGCCCTCGGGAGCATCTACCGACTGATCAATATCGGGATCCCCCCCTACATGCTTTCCGCCTCGGTCAATCTGGCCATGTCCCAACGACTGATCCGGAAACTCTGTCCCCATTGCCGGGAGCCGGACGCCGACTACGCAGGAAAACTTGCCTGGCTTGAAGCCGGAGACATTCCCGAGGAAAATCCGGTATTCTACAGAGGGAAGGGTTGTCCCGGCTGCGGATTTACAGGATTTGTAGGCAGAACCGGAATCTTTGAACTTTTGCCTCTGGATATGGATTTGAAAGAGGCCGTGGACCGCAGAGTCCCGTTCCGGGAACTGGAAAAACTCGCCAGGAAGAACGGTCTGAAATATCTGCGGGAACACGGGGTGGAAAAAGCGGCGGCGGGGTTCACATCCCTGGATGAAATTATCCGTCAATGCTGAATCAGCGGAGGAAAAATGGTTACGTACAGTTATACGGCTTTCGACTCAAAAGGTCATGCGGTCCATGGAAAAAGAGCGGCTGAAGATCTCGAAGGATTGAGAGAAGGTCTGCGGCGGGAAAAAATGATTCTCGTCCGTGCCCGGGCAGTCCGCTCGCTCTTTTCTTCCTTTCGGAAGATTTCTGTCGGACAGGTTCTCTATTTCACGACGGAATTGAAAATGATGCTGGAGAGCGGCATTGACATTATCCGGGCGCTGACCATGGAAGAGGAGGAAACGGAACAGCCCCGTTTCCGGGAGATGATCGCCGACATGAAGAAGGAAATTCTTGGAGGAAAGACCATGGGGGAGGCCTTTGAAAAATACAGAGACGTGTTTGGCGCTTTTTACGTGAATTATATACGAATCGGCGAAACTTCGGGAACGCTGACAGAAAATATCGGCCGGATCTGCCTTCAAATGGAGACGGAACAGGAATTGAAGCGGAAAGTACGGGAGGCTATGTTTTATCCCGCTGTGATCTTTTCATTTTCGACGTTGGTCATCATCTTTCTCGTGCTCTTCGTCCTGCCGAATTTTGCACAGATGTTCGAAGAAAGCGAGACGGCGCTTCCGTTTCTCACAAGGGCCCTTCTGTATTTCGGGAACAACCTGCCCCGTATTCTGATTGTTTCGCTGCCGCTTGCGCTTGCGCTTCCTTTTCTGAAAAGAAGGATTTTGGCCGAACCCGATTACCGCTATCGTCTGGACAGAAAAAAATTTCATTTGCCGCTTTTGGGAGAAATTTTTCAAAAAAGCATGGCGGCTGCCTTGGCGCAGAATTTCTCCCTGCTCATCAATTCGGGAATGGTGATTACCGAAATCCTGGAACACCTTGCCGTAAATACGGAAAACAGTTTTATCCGGCAAAGATTGAAAGAGATGAAGCGGCAGATTTTATCCGGCGGCGCCGTAGGAAGCGCCGTGGAAGAGCTGACAATCTTTCCGAAAAATTATCTCAAAATGATCCGGATCGGTGAAGAATCCGGAAGACTCGCGGAGATGTTTGAAAAAATCTATCAAATCTCCCGGGAAAATCTTGAACAGAATATTAAAAGGCTTTTAATCTGGATTGAGCCTCTCCTCATTCTCTTTCTCGGAACGGCTGTGGGAATCGTGATCACGGCCATCTATCTTCCGATTTTCAGCATGAGCAATCTGGCCGTCTGAGTTCATTTTCAAAAATGGGTCAATCAAAGCAAAAGGAGGAAAATATGGAAAAAATCTACACGAAAAAAACGGAAGGCTTTACCCTGGTGGAGTTGGTGGTGGCGGTAGCCATCATCGGAATTTTATCGACGCTCATTACGCCCCGGGTGCGGGAGCAATTGGCAAAGGGCAGGGATACGAGGGCAATTTCGCTTTTGGGATCCATGCGCACGGCTTCGGAAATCTACTATATTGAAAAGGGGGAGGCGCCCCTGACGGATCTTACAAAGGCGGATAACCCCACAGACGTGGCCGCCGCCATTCAAAACCTGCTGGAATATCTGGATCCGAAAGCGGAAAGTCTCATTACGAACGGAAAGGTAGACATCGGCGGGACAAGAAAGGAGATCACCGGAGGCGGCGGAAGTCCCGAGGCGGACAAAACGATCACCTACGGAGGAAAAATAGGATTTACATTCAAAAATCCGGATTCGAGCGCCTCCAACACAGGAGACGGGGTCTATATCTGGTTTGCGGAAGAGACCGGAAAAGAATACGATTCCAGCGGAAACAGATGGTCCGCTTACTGACAGGATCTCGGGGAATTATCGGATGGGGAATATTCACAACCTGCGTGTTCATCGGAATTTCCGATATCCGGACACGCATTATCCCCAACCGGTACAATCTGTTGTTGTTCCTCGCGGGCATTCTGTTCCATATCCCGGATAAGACCGCGCTGGAATCGGGCTTTGTCGGCGCAGGAATTTATCCCCTTCCGCTTCTCCTGCTCCACGGATACGGATCGGATCTGTTCGGAAAGGAAGCAATCGGCTTCGGAGACATCAAGCTGACGATGAATCTCGGATTGATCCTCGGTTATCGGGGCTTTTGGAATATATATTTCTATTATCTGTTTTCCTTTGTATCGGCCGGTATCTTTTGCGCCGTATATCTGATCTACGAAAGAAAAAAGAAGGGAAGCGCAAAAAAGAAAGGAATTCCTTTTGCGCCTTTCCTGATTCTGTCATTTATGATCCTGCTTTCCGGGGGCGCTTATGACTAAACAAAAAAAGAAAGGAATGACGTTCACCGAAGTCGTCGTGGCCATGGCGATCTTTCTCATAGCGGTCATCCCCGTGCAACAGTGGAACGGGAAGCTGCTTACGGCAAATAGAGCCCTGGGACAAATGGAGGCGGAGGCGATGGTCTTCCAAAATATTGTCAGTTTCACATCCTCAAGAGATTATGCGGCGTTTCAGGTCCGCACGGGCGAATACGCCTATGATCTTCCGGAACAGGATGAGCGTCTTGTCCTGTCTCCTGCGGACGAATTGACGGAGGGATTTCAAAGCAAACAGACGAATCTCGCCGGTCTTCGTCTGAAAATTGTCATCGGAGACCTCTCTTTGGAGGATCCCGTAAAAAAAGAGGAAATCAAACAAGTGGAATGGATTCTCTACGGAAAGAAAAGAATCTACCGGCAGAAGGGCTTATTTTTGCCGAATCCGATAAAAGACGGAGCGTGAGTTTATGCACGGAAAGAAAAACAGAGGATTCACTTTGGCGGAAACGATCCTTACGGCAGGATTGACCGGAATCATGATCATGCTGATTCAACCGCTTGTTTCAAGCGTAAGCCGGAGCAGAAATTTCCTGACAACCATCCACAGCAGGCAGCTCAAAGTCTCCCGGCTGCCGGAATTGATCCGGAACGCCTTCGAATCGGCAGGATTCGGAGACGCGGAATATGCGGGAAAAGAACACTTACGCTCCGGCAGGGGGGTCTATGAAGTGACGTCTTCGACGATAAAAACCCTCGATGAGGTGTTCTTTGCGGGAAGAAAGGAAAAGGGAAATTTCCTTTTTCTGGAACTGCCCACGGCCTGGAACGATACCGTCGCCAGCAGATTTGTCGCCTTCCGGGTTTTGGACGGAAATCTCTCTCTGCTGCATTATTCCATCACAGGCGGCGTTCTGAAACAAACCCGTGAAGACGTGATTTTGACCAATGTGGAAGGAAAGGCTTCCATGGACGACAAACTGTTCAGTCTTTCGCTGCATTACAAGAAAGGCTCGGATCAGTTTGCGATGGAAACCCTTGTTCCCGTCGGAGGAAGTAATGAAAACTAAAAAGAGCGGATTTATCCTTGTGATCACACTATTTTTATTGATTTTTTTACTCGGATTGTTTTTCATTAACTACCGGATGACAGGCAGCCGGTCCGCAAGGCTCAAAAGTTTTCTCGAAAGCGCCGGAGAAGGAGAGGACGACCGGATGTTGCGCAAGCTGACAATTCATGAATTGGAGTCTGTGGAAGCGAACATCCGAAACGCGGTCTGCGCGGAAGCGGCCGATTATTTTATAAAGACAGCGGAGGGCAGGTTGCTCTGGGTCGACGAGGGGGGAGACTGGCGGGAAACAGAAAGCAACGGGGGTTACAGAATCAAGACGGTTCTTTCGGGGACCAAAGAGATTTTTCCCGGCGCCTCTTCCCTTTCTCCGGGAGAGACGCTCACAAGGGTTCTTGAAAAAGGAAAAGGGGGAAAATTTACCGTCAAAACAGAAAAAATACAATCCCTTTCCGGGGAAAACTTGCAGAGACGGGTCTGCTTCCTTTTCATCCTGACCGTCGAATACGCCAACGGCAATGAAAATTTGACGGAACCGGATGGTTTGACAATCGGAGAACTGGAGGCGACTTATGATTCTTGAACGTTTGCGGCGCGTGGTCTGTCGGGGCTTGGAAACGGAGAACAGCGACCGGACAGAAAAGAAAGTCAAAAATGCCGTTCTGTTGCTGGAAAACGAGTACTTTGAGATTCTGAAGCCCGAAGTGGAAAAAGATCTGGATTCGGAAGAAAGGGCTTTATTTATCGAAGCGGAAATTCAAAACAGAATCCTGGAATACGATCCGGCAGAATATATCCGGAAAGAATTTGTGACGGTGGAAACATTGCTGACGAGCGAACTGCTTCTTGTTCTGCTCAAAACGGAAAAAGCGGCGGAATGTGTGGTGACCGCCAAAGAAAACCATATTTCCCCGGCGGGGATCGCGCCCTTTTTTCTCTATAGTCTGCTTTTTCGTGAAAATGAAGAAACCGTTTTATTTATGGACATAGGCCTGACGAGAACGGTGATTTTGAAGAAAAAACAAAGGGAAATCCAAGAGGCGGAAGTCATTTACATCGAAAAAAATGATCTGCTGGAAGATTCCGCCGAATTTTCCTCCTTCGTTGAGAGAATCCGCCGGATGATCCCGGAGGAGGACGAAATCTCCGCGGTATTGGAACTCTCCGCCCGGAATCACGCCATCGCGGAGCGCCTGCGAATCGCGTTGCCGGAAGCGCAAATCCGGGAAAGGGATTTCTCAAAACCGCTTCCCTGTGATTCGAAACACCTGGAGGCGCTCAATTTCCTTCCGTATCCTATGCAAAACCGGTTGCAACACGGAAAAATCAGAAAATTCATGATGGCGGTTGCCTGCCTGGTGATCCTTCTGGAGCTCGGTCTTTCAGCATGGCTCCGTTTCAGGGAATCGGGCGATGACGGCCAAAGGAACAGGAAAGAGGAAGAACTCCGGATTCTTTCCCAAAAAGTGGAAGAGAAGAGAAAAGAAACCGAGGAGTTGGCGGATTACCGTGAGCAGATCGGCGCCCTCCGGACCCGCCTCGACCGGGAGGCCGCCCGCTTTTCGGAAGTGTTGAACCGCTTGCAGGCGGAAAACACGGAACAGCTTACGCTCACATTTATTGAGTTTGGAGAAAAGGGAAAGATCAAGATTCGCGGAAAAGCGATCGATGACAGGCACATCTATGTCTTTGAGGGAAATGTAGCGACAGCCGGGTTTCAAGCGATTCGACAGGATCATATCCGTGAAAAGGATGGATCCTATGAATTTGAACTGGATCTGCAGACAGGTGGGGAACATGATTGAAAATTTGCTTTCCGAAAGAAAATTGGACGGAGAAATCGCAAAAACGACAGGGCTTTTTCTTCTGTCAGCGGCGGCGGCTTTGTTTTTTCTTCTGCGCTTTATTCTCGAACCCATTCACAGGATTGCCGGATACAGAGAACAGGGGAGGACTTTTGACCTCAAGATCAAATCCCTGCGGTCGGAATTGGAAAGGATCGAGGAAATCTATGACAAAAGATCCGGCGAGAACGAAAAAAACAAGGAGACTTGGGAGAGTTTGCGAGATCAATCCCGTAAACTCTCCTTCATCCACGCGGGCGCTTTTGCCGCTTTTATTGAAGAGACCGCCGTTTCTCACAACATCCGGATCCTCTCGGCGGGCGCCCTGGAGGAACGCGACTCGGGTGAGGATTCGGAGGCGCGGAAGAAATATGCCTGCTCTTATGAATTTTTGGGTTCCATGGGTCGATTGAAACAATTTTTGCATTCGCTGGAAGAAGCGCCCTGGTTTCTCTCGCTGAACGGAACCCCTTTGACCTTCGAAATTGAAAACGATATGGCCAAGCTCTTTTTCAAGGTCTCCTTCTATCTGGATGAAAACGTTCACAAAGAAGAAAAAGTTGAGCCGGCAAGCAGAAAAATTCCTTTGAACCGCCTGCTGGGAAATATCAAAAACTACGACGTCATCAATTTAAACCACAGGAATTACATTGTCCTCACATTTTCAAACAATCGAAAAAAGACCTACCTTGAGGATGAGACGATGATCATAGATCAAAAGACATACAAAATCAAAACGGACGGAGACAGGGCCTTTTTGGAGCAATGAAGGCGTCTCGCGTACGCCGGAGGGGGATGGAAATGAAAAAATGGATTGTTCTGCTGTTTCTTACGATAACGGCTGTGATGATTCCGGCAAAAAACGAAGCTTTGCAAAAAAGCCTTCAACAGGATCTGACATTGACGGCTGTTTCTTTGCCTGACTTCTTATCGGTTCTTTCCAAAGAATATCACATCGCGTTGTCATGCGACGAGAGTGCGGGGAAAATCGTGCTGGACGTCAGTTTTCCCAAGGGGACCGCCATCGGAGATATCTTGGATTCCCTGGTCTCCGTGCACAATCTGAAAAGAAGGGATATCGGCAATACCATCATGCTGTCCCGTAAGATCAAAACACCCGAGGGAGAGGTGTCTCTGGCGGGGAAAGTGAGCGCCGCAGGGCTTAAAAAAGGCCTTGAGGGCGTTCGGGTACAGGTGTTGAAAAGCCATATCGAAGCGGTCCAAACGACAGTCGGCGGAAATTTTGTCGTCCGGGATCTGACGCCCGGGGTCTATGTGGTCCGATTTGAAAAGGAAGGTTATGTGGCCAAAGGGGAAATCGTCAATCTGGAGAGCAGCAAGACCGATCTGCAGATCACGCTTGAAAGCGACGGCGCTTACGGAGGCGGAAATGAGCGCAACGCCGGAGGCAATACCGCTTCCAAAGCGGCGGTCACCGTCATCGACGGACAGAAATATTATACGGAACAGATCAGATTGGTCCGTATGCCTGCCGCCCAAGTCAAAGAAATTGTGGAGAGTACCTATGAGGGCCTGTTGAGGGCAACGGCCGTCGAAAAAACCAATTCCGTGATTCTTTTCGGGAAAAAGGAAATCGTGGATACCGCCAAAAAAGTCATCCGCAGTCTGGATTCCGATGTGAAACAGGTGCGGGTCAGTTCCCAGATTTTAGACGTATCCGACAATCTCTTTGAAGAATTGGGCTTTGACTGGGTATTCAGCAACAACGGCGGTCTTACCGACGCCGCGGGGACAAGCGGCTCCCTTTTAAAGACCGCCATTGTGGACGGGATCGGGTCCAATTACTCGGCGGGACTCGGACTTGTCCGGCAGTTTCACGGAGGCAGGGATCGCCTCGGCGTCAGTCTCAATCTGCTGCAGGCGAATCAGGACCTTGTGATCAGCGCCATGCCGTCCATTCTCATAACCGACGGAGAAACGGGGGAGTTCAAGATCGCCGAAGAAGTCATAGTCGGCGAATCGAAGGATGAGAACGACGAAACGGGAAAGACGACCTATACCCCTTTATTCCGGGAAGCGGGGATTATACTCAATGTCCAGCCTTTTATCCAGGACGACGATACGATCCTCCTCAAGGTCAAGATTGAGGTCAGCAATTTCAAACTCAAAAAAGAGAATTCCTCCGAAGAAACCGGCACCTACAACGCCGAGGGCGGTTCCAAAGTCGGACGGTCAGTGGTGACGACAATCCGGATTCGGAACGGAGAGACCATCTTCATTGGCGGACTGAAGCGGGCCATTTTGCATACTCTGGAGAGCAAGGTACCTCTGTTGGGGGATATCCCGCTCTTAGGCGTCCTGTTTCGGAAAAAATCCATCAAAAATGAGACCACGGATATTTACGTGAAAATGAAGGTGGACGTGCTGAGCGGACGGGAGGAAAGAGAGGAATTTGTGGAGGTGGACCGGAATTTCCGCAAAAAATTATTTGACAGAAGCAAATAAGGATGTTATAATATAAGTCGGCCATGCAAGGCATTCGGAATATAGCGCAGCCAGGTAGCGCACCTGCCTTGGGAGCAGGGGGTCGCAAGTTCGAACCTTGCTATTCCGACCATTTTTGCGGGAATAACTCAGTTG
>JAISST010000008.1 GCA_031272945.1 Fusobacteriaceae bacterium | reverse complement strand
GCCTCTGATAAAGTCCGCGCCGGCTCTTTCGGCCCATATTTCCAATTGTTCGACGGCCGCCGCCCGGAACGTATCCGCCGCGCCCAGTACCACCCGCTTTCCTTCGGCCGTCAACTTTGCCGCCAGTTTTCCGATGGTGGTCGTCTTGCCGACGCCGTTGACGCCCATGACGAGGATCACGTTGACCTGTCCTTCCTTCAGCGGAAGCGGAATGTTCTCCCGGATGAGAAACCCTTCGAGCACTTGTCTCAGCAGGGTATAAATGCCGTCCGAATCGACGATATGTTGTTTTTGCGCTTCTTTTTCCAGTTTCTCCACGATTTTTGCCGTCATCTCGTAGCCGATATCCGACTGGATCAGGATGTCTTCCAATTCTTCATAGAGATCCTTGCTCAGCGGCCTCCGACCGGAAAAAAAAGATTTCAGCTTCGCGAAAAAGCCCATTTTATACCTCCTCAACCATTGATGTATTCCCGTCTGATTTTATCGAGAATCGGCCGATCCGCGGGGACCCAGTCCAAACCCGAAATCTCTTGGGGCAACACCCAGCGGCAGTCCTCGTGGGCTGACAAACGCATGGCGCCGTAATCTTCGCAGGCGCAGAGATAGGTCTCCATATGCAGCAAAAAATCCGGGTAAGGGTGGGTGATCGTCAGGAAATGCTCCCCCACGGCGACATCAAGATTTAATTCTTCCCGGATTTCCCTGATCAGGGCCTGCCGGGGCGTTTCCCCCGCTTCGATTTTTCCGCCGGGAAATTCATATTTCAGAGAAAGCCATTCCCTGGGATCCCGTTTTCGTCTCGTACACAGGATTCGTCCGTCTTTGATCAATATGGCCGCGACTACGTAAATTTCCAGATTTTTCACCTTCTTTATTTTCCCATGGGACGGGCGCCCTCAAATTTCTCCGATCGTTTTCCAAAGCAAAAATCCGCCCTCAAAAATCACGTCGAGTTTTCCTTTGTCCCGCAACCAGGCGAGGTAGGAACGGACGGTGCTTCCTACAAGCACATACTGCTCAAAGTTCATTGCCAGCTGATAATTTATAAAAAGCCGGTGCAGGATGTTTTCAAAGAAATCCGGCTCTTTGCAGAGGGCAAGGATCGCCCGGGCAATCTCCAGGACGGTATTCCGGTTTTCCTCCAAAAGAGGCTTGATATCCCGGAGTGCCGCCGTGTGGGACGGCACGTACAAAGACGCCTCCAGGGTCTCCAACATTTGGAGCGTCGCCAGATATTTCTCCACGTCATAAATAAAAGCGATTTTATATTTCGAAAGATTTTCGGAGCTGTTGAAACTATCCGCCAAAAAGGCTGTTCCGTCGGGGGTTTTGATCCCGATCATATGAAAGAAGTGTCCCGGCAATTGCAGTATGGTCAGCTCTTTGGGAAATTCCGGATCCGTGACATCCCGGACGTCCGACTCGGGCGCCATCAAAAACTTGTGGCGGATATCCCCGGGGGGAAAGGCCCCGTAGAGAAAAGAAGGCTCCAACATCGGATAGCGGGTGAAGGCGGCTTCGATCCCCGGAGCGAAAACCTTGCAACCGGTCAAGCGCTGCAAATACTGGTTGCCGCCGATATGATCCGCGTTGGAGTGGGTATTGACAATGGCTTGCAGGCGCCATCCCTTGCCGTCCAGAATCTTGAAGACTTTTTTTCCGGCGTCTTTGTCGTTGCCGCTGTCGATCAGGACGACCCGGTCCTCTCCCGCGAGAAAAACCCCGATTTTTGCCGGGGAATTGATATAGTAACTCCTTTCTCCGGCTTGTACCAATTCATACATGACTGACTCCCCCTTTTGTTTGTCGCTTTCTTGAACTTCCCCGTGTAACGTTGTTCATTCGAATGATTCAAGCTCATTATACAAGAGAAATACAAAAATAGCAAGCCTTTCTGTTGTCATTTTTTCCAAAACCATGTATAATGACTGGTGACTGATCAAAAAAGAAAAAAGGAGAATGACCTCCCGATGAAAAAGAATCCCGACGGATTGAAAATCCCGATCGAAGTCCCGGCGCTTCTCTGCGCCTGGTATGAGTCGCACGCCCGGGCTCTCCCCTTCCGGGAAACGAAAGACCCGTATTGCGTATGGCTTTCGGAAATCATGCTGCAACAGACCCGAATGGAGACGGTGGTTCCCTATTACAGGCGCTTCCTTTCGGCTTTTCCCTCGGTCCGCGCCCTGGCGGAAGCCGACGAAAACCATGTGCTGAAACTCTGGGAAGGGCTCGGTTATTACAGCAGGGCCCGGAATTTGCAGAAAGCGGCAAAAATCGTTGTGACGGAGCATCAAGGGATTTTTCCCGCGGATCCCGCCGAAATTCAAAAATTGCCGGGAATCGGAGCGTATACGGCAGGGGCCGTCGCTTCTCTCTGCTATGATCTGCCGACTCCCGCCGTAGACGGAAACGTCCTGCGGGTTGCGGCGCGTCTTCTAAAAATAGAGACGCCCGTGGATACGACGCCCATGAAATATGCAATTACCGAAGCTTTGCGGAAAATCTATCCCCCCGCGGGCGCAGGCAAATGCGGGATCTTCACCCAGAGTCTCATGGAATTGGGCGCCCTCGTCTGCCTTCCCAATACGGAACCCCTGTGCGAAGCCTGCCCCTTGAAAGAAATTTGCCGGGCGCATAAAAGCGGAATTGCCGCGGAACTGCCGTTCCTTTCGGCAAAGCACCCCAAAAAGGAGGAAGCGTTGACGGTTCTGATCCTCAGCGCCGGCGGGCGGGTCGCGATCCGCAAACGGGAGAAAAAAGGGCTGCTGTCAAGCCTCTGGGAATTTCCCAACGTAAAAGGACTGCTGCCTCCCACGGCTTTTCCGGCCCTCCTGGCGGGTTTTGGCCTGAAGTGCGGCAAACCCGCAGCGGATCTTGAAGCCGTCCATGTTTTTACCCACATCCGCTGGCGGATGCGGGCCTGGCTTCTCCCCTGCGCCGTACAGAATAAAGAAAAAACGCCGCCGGATTTTGTCTGGGCGACCCTCGAGGAACTCTCCAGGGTCTATGCCCTTCCCACGGCATTTCGGAAGTTTTTGAAGTTGCTCGGGTAGGGGATTACCTCCCCCAACTGTCGGGGGCCTTGTTCCATTCGGAGGCGATTTCCGCTTCTTCCGCGCTCAGGTAGTTCTTTTCTTTTGCCAGCGTAATCAAAGCCGGGAAATTGGAAATCGTCTCCCATTTTACCCCTTTTTCCGCGAAGGCCTTGTAGGCTTTGGGGAATTCGTAGGAAAAAATCGCTAAAACCGTTACTTCCGCAGCGCCCGCCTCCTTAGCGGCTTCGACGGTTTTGAGGGAACTCCCTCCGGTGGAGATCAGATCTTCTATAATGACGACTTTCTTTCCCGCAAGATCCGCCCCCTCCACTTGCTTTCCGGCGCCGTGATCCTTTTTCTCCGCCCGGATATAGCTCATGGGTTTTCCCGTCTCCCAGGCCAGGAAGGCGGCCCAGGGAATGCCAGCAGTGGCCGTACCGGCCAGAATATCGTAGTCCTGACCTTTCAATTTTTCCAGAAACGCTTCCACAAAGAGCTTCCGCTCCGCGGGCCAGGCGATCATCTGTCTGTTGTCGCAGTAAATGGGACTTTTGATCCCCGATACAAAGGTGAAAGGCGTCTTCACATTCAGCTTGACGGCCCCTGTCTTCAGCAAAGCTTCCGCAATGGCACTTTCTCTGTTCATTGATTCCTCCGTTTCGATCTGTTTTTTTATAAATTATTTGCCGCAGGCGATTTCCACTCCGTAGGGTCCGTAAAACTTCCCCCGGTCATAGACGACCCTTCCCCTGAGGATGGTCGTGAGTACCCTGCCGCCCCGTTTCAATTTGCCGTAGGGCGTCCAGCCGCTTTTGGAGATGATTTTATCTTCCTCAACGGGACCGCGGTCCGTCTGATCCACGATCACAAGATCTCCGTGCTTGCCTTCTTTCAGGCCGCCTTTTCCCCCGAGTCCGAAAATCTCCGCGGGTTTTTCCGACAGGAGTTGCATGAGCCGCGGCAGCGTGATTTTTCCTTCTCCTACAGCCGTCAGCAGAAGCTCCAGACTGTGCTCAACGCCCGGCACGCCCGAGGTCAGTTTTGATGTTTTTTCCTCTATCGTATGGGGGGCGTGGTCCGTTCCGATCGTATCGATTACGCCGCTTCGGACGGCGCGCCACAAATATTCCACGTCGCTTTTTTCCTTGAGTTCGGGCTTCATCCGCAGGAATTGCCTTGTGTGTTCATTTTCTTCCATATCTTCCCGGGTAAGGAAAAGATGGTGGGGCGTCGCTTCTCCGTAAACGGGCAGGCCTTTGGCTTTTGCCGCCTCCAGGGATTTCACTTCCGAAGCGAGGGACAGATGGCAGAGATAGAGGGGAACGCCCGTCTTCTCGCACAGGCCGATGGCTCTATCGACCATTTCGCCTTCGGCGTGGACGGCGACCAGTTCCGAGTTTCTGAAAATCCTTTCCAGTATATCCAAATCCTCCACGAGCATATCTCCGGTGGAAACGTTCAAAAATACTTTCGTCGCTGCTACCAGACCCCTTGTTTTGGGAATTTCCGCGCTGTTGTCCGATTTCGCGCCGCCGAAATAAAAGCCGTAATCCACCCAGGCGCGTCCGACGGCCTTTTTCTTTTTATCCAAAAGAAGATCAAGCGTAATGACGGGGGGCAAGGTATTGGGCATGTCGAGAAATGTGGTCACGCCGCCTTTGGCCGCGGCCATGCTCCCGGTGGTAAAATCCTCCTTATGGGTGAGGCCGGGATCCCGCATATGGGTGTGGGGATCGACGACGCCCGGCAGTACAAGCTTTCCCCCTGCGTCAACGACTTCCGCTTTTCCACTCTCCGTCAGGGGAATCTGCGCTTCTATTTTTACGATCATCCCGTCTTCGATCAGAATGTCCCGCAGAACTTCCCGATTGTCCGACAAAGCAATTTTGCAGTTTTTTACAAGCATGTCATCCCTTCCTCAAAGCCTTTTCGATCTCGCCGGCAATGGCGTCGGCCGAGGTAATCGGATAGGGGCTTTTCGTAATGGGCCGTCCGATCACAAGATAGTCGCAGCCGTTCAATATGGCGTCATAGGGGGTCATAATCCGCTCCTGGTCATCCGTGGAATTTTCCCGCAAGCGAATCCCGGGGCAGACGGTCTTGAAATCATTGCCAATCGCCGCCTTGACGTCCTTCGCTTCCCAGGGGGAGCAGACGACGCCGTCCATTCCGGCTTCCCGGGCGAGGCGGGCGAGATTGACCGCCAACTCCTTGATCGTCCAGCGGGAACCGAAGGTCTCCGCCGCTTCCTGTTCGGAAATGCTGGTGAGAATCGTCACCGCCATCATCAAGGTCCGCGGGTTGATTTTCTTCACTTCTTCCGCCACGGCTTTCATCATTTTCTTTCCGCCGCCCGCGTGGACGTTGAACATGAATACGTCCTGACCCGCCGCGAATACGGCCGCCTGAGCGGTTGTATTGGGAATGTCGTGAAATTTCAGGTCAAGAAAGATCCTTTTCTTTTTTTCTTTCAAAAACGCCACGATCCTCCCTTGAGAATTCAGAAAGAGCTCAAGCCCCACTTTGTAAAACCAGACATGATCCCCCAATTTTTCGATAAACTCGCGAGCCTTTTCATAAGATGGAAAATCCAGCGCCACGATCATGCGTTCCCTGCCGTCCGTCATACCTTCACCTCTCATTTTAAATGATTCATTATCAATTTTCAATTTTCATTTTTCCCTTTGCGCCTTTGTGCGAGATTATTTTTTATCTATGCGCCGCCCCGACAAGCTCCTCTATATTCGAGACGCCATTCTCTACGCAATATTTCTCAAGTCCCTGAATAATCTCCACCGGCAACAAGGGATTCTTGAATATTCCCGTCCCGACGGACACAAGCGTCGCCCCGGCGAAAATAAATTCCAGCGCGTCTTCGGTGGAAGAAATTCCGCCCATCCCCACAATGGGGATTTTCACGGCTTTGTATACCTGGTATACAATCCGGAGCGCCACGGGCTTGACCGCGGGTCCCGACAATCCGCCGAAGATGTTGCCCAAGACGGGTTTTCTCGTCCGGACATCAATGGCCATACCGAGCAGCGTGTTGATGACGGATATGGCGTCGGCGCCGGCTTCTTCCACGATTTTGGCAATGGCCGCCACGTCGTTCACATTGGGCGTCAGCTTTACGATCAGGGGCTTTTTGGTCTGTTTCCGGACCGCGGCCGTCACTTCCCCGGCGACGCAGGGGTTTGCCCCGAAGGCCATTCCGCCGTCTTTCACATTGGGACAGGAAATATTGAGTTCAAGAAAGGCCACATCGTCTATGGTATCGACGATTTTTGCCCCCTCCACATAATCCTCCATCGTGCTGCCGCTGAGATTGAAAATCAGCGGGGTATGGACCTTTGCCGCCCTGATCTCGGGGATCGTCGCGTCCTTGACATGCCGGACGCCGGGATTTTCCAACCCCACGGTATTGAGCATGCCCGCCGGGGTTTCCGTGACGCGGGTCCCCATATTCCCCATACGGGGACGGAGCGTTGTCCCCTTGAGACCGATGGCGCCCAAAAGATCCGGATCAAAATAATCCCTGTATTCCAGTCCGAATCCGAAACAACCCGAGGAAGTCGCCACGGGGTTCTTCAACGGCGTACCGAGGAAATTGATTTGCAAAGGAGTCATTTACTTCACCTCCGGAATGAGATCACAGCCATGGCAGTCGCCCTGCCGCGCGCCGTCCTGGGTTCCGCTCCCGCAAGACGCGTTGATCTGACAGGTAGCGCAGTCTCCGTGTTCGATATTGTTGATTTCCCTGATAATTTCCGCGTTGAAGACGGGTCCGTCGGCGCAGACTTTTTTCATGCCCTCATTGGAAAGAAAGGAACAGCCTACGCAGGCCTTGACGCCGCAAGCCATCCGGGATTCCAACGACACTTCGCAGGAGATTCCCTCCATCACCGCCAACTTCCCCACGAGATTCATCATGACCCCCGGACCGCAAACGTAAATCCCGTCGAATTTCTTTTCCGTCAGGAGTTGGGATACCTTGGGGATCACGGTCCCCTTATACCCCAGAGAGCCGTCGTCCGTCGTGATAAAGAGATCCATCTCCTCCAGATCAAAGTTTTCAAGAATTTTCAGAGAACCGGCGTCTTTTCCGCCGGCCACGAGGGTGATCCGGTTGTGCTCACGCAGGGTTTCCGCGAGGAATTTCATCGGCGCGAGACCCATGCCGCCGCCTACCAGCAAAAGTTCCTTCCCCCTTTGATTTGTATCGAAGCCTTTCCCCAGAGGGCCCTGGATTCCGATGCCCTCCGTAGGACGGAATTCGGAAAGGTCCTTTGTACCACTCCCCTTGACTTCGTAATAAAATTCCAACACATTGGTACGCGGGTTGGCATAATGAATGCTGACCGGACGACGCAGCGTAAAATACGCGTCCCGCAAACGAAGCATGTAAAACTGCCCGGGTTTCGCGAAAGCGCAGCTCTTCTCCGACACGACTTTCATCAAATATTTGTTTTCGGCTATATTGACATTGGACAATACAGCGCCCTCTTCCAGGAACATATTTCTTCCTCCTCATCCCTTCACATATTTTAAAGTTGTATTTCTTTTCCGCAGTAATAGCAGTAGTCCCCGTAAGAGGTCCTGATGACTTTATTGTCCGTTTCCTCATAATTCGTCACGCACATCATGTTGCGGCAACGGGATTTTTCAAAGGAATCGACGCGGTTTTTTTCCGCTTGTTCCGGAATATCCAGTTTTTTCGCGCCGAGCGCCACCGCAAACAGGGCGGAGCGAACGGGAATTCCGTTGGCGGCCTGCTGAAAATACAGGGCGTGCTTTGTGTCGTCGAGATCAATGGCAATCTCATCGACCCGGGGCAGCGGGTGTAAAATGATCATTTCTTCCTTGCATTTTCCCAATATCTTGTCCTTTGAGATTTTGTAAATTCCGCTGACCCGCTGAAAATCCTCCTGATTTTCGAAGCGCTCCCGCTGAATCCGCGTCATATACAACACATCGATTTGCGGCAGAATTTCTTCGTAATTTTGCAGCAATTGATAGGGGATTCCCCTCTCTTTCAATTCCCGCACAAGATAGGAGGGCAGCTGGATGATCTCCGGGGCCACAAAGTAAAAGGAGCAACGGAAATTGGAAAGGGCTTTCACAAGGGAATGGACGGTCCGTCCGTATTTCATATCCCCCACAAAGGCCACCTTCAGGTTTTCCAACGTCCCCAGTTGTTTCTTAATCGTATAGACATCCAGAAGGGTCTGGCTCGGATGCTCGTTGGCGCCGTCGCCGGCGTTCAAAATCGGAACCCGGGAAATCTCCGCCGCGAATTTCGCGGCCCCTTCGATGGAATGGCGCATGACGATGGCGTCCGTATAGGCTTCCACCATCTTGATCGTATCCCGCAAAGACTCTCCCTTTTTGATGGAACTGGCATCGGGGGAATCAAAGCCGATGACTTTGGCCCCTACCCGGTAAGCCGCCGAAATAAAAGAAAGGCGCGTACGGGTGGAAGGTTCAAAAAAAAGGCTGCCGATAATTTTCCCGCTCAAAATCTCCGGACGCGGATGGCGGTCCAGTTGTTCGGCGAGATCCAGAATACTGTAAATTTCCTGGACAGAAAGATCCTTGATCGATAAAAAACTCTTCATATTCCCTCCCGGTCATTGATTTATTGCGTTTTCACAAAAAAGATGCATCGGTCTTTTTTGAAAAGGCAGACACATCTTGTTTTCAGTCGGGATTCACCACGTAGTTCGCAAGTTCGTTGACAAAGTTCAGCGTTTTGTCGTTCTTGTCATTGACGGGATTGTATTCCACAATATCGATGGAGGTCACAAAATAGGTCTTGAATAAAAACTTGAACACCTGGAAAATATCTTCGGTCGCGAAACCGTTCCGGACGGGGACGCTGACGCCCGGGGCGTATTCCGGATTGATGGCGTCGAGGTCAAAGCTGACATGGAGGTTTTCGATCCGCAAATAGTCCTTGACTTCTTCGAGGGCCTGATCAAGTCCTTTCTGGATGATTTCGTCATACCAGACGACTTTGACGCCCACCTGTTCAATGATTTCCCGCTCTTTGAAATCCAGGTCCCTGACGCCGAAGATCACCACATTCTTGCTGTCGACTTTCGCGCCGTCATAGAAGCAATTGACGAGGTCCCTGTCTCCTATGCCCTGCAGGAGCGCGAGACCCATTCCGTGGATATTTCCCGTAATCGTGGATTTGTCCGTATTCATATCGCCATGGGCGTCGATCCACATGACGCCGATATCCTTTTCCAGCGATACGCCGGAAACCGTTCCCAGAGAAATGGAATGGTCCCCTCCGATGACAATGGGACGATAGCCGTCTTTGACCGATTGGTAAATGGTTCCCGCGAGCTTTTCGCAGGTATTGAGCACCGTATTTTTATATTTCAGATTCCAATTGTTGAAATTTTCCCGTTGTTTTTCTATCTCGATAAACTGCATTTCGTCGAAGGTCTCGGGAAAAGCGGCCGTCAGCGTTTCCGGACCGAATTCCAGACCCGAACGGTTGGCCCCCAGGTTCATGGGAACCGCAAAAAGCACGCTCTTCATTTTCTCCGCGTAAATGTAGACGGCGTCGTCCTCCTCAATGACATTGAGGTATTCCAGCGACGGATCTTCCGGTCCCTGCACATTGAGTTCCGCTTCCTGGAGATCATGCACATAGTCCAGTATATCCTTTGTGATCCTTTCCCCCGGCGTAATCACAGGAATTCCCGGCGGATAGGCCATGATCATTTCCCCGCAGATTTTCCCTTCGCTTTCGAGAAATTTGATCTTGTTCTTCGCGCTGTAGAAGGCCTCCCGGGGATTCAGAATCTGTTCCGGGATCGGCGGCATTTTGATAAATTCTTTTTTGATGATGTCCTCTTTTCCGTAAAACCGCCTGCTGATATCCCGGAAAGCGGCCAGAAGCCGGCCGACGCTCTCTTCGTCATCGCCGATGGTGATGAGGCCCAGTACATTGTAAAAATCCGAGAGCTCCATCTGGATGTCGTAATCATTGGTCAGGATGTTCTCGAGTTCCGTTCCCGTCAACCCCAGGTCCTTTGCCGTAACGGTGATTTTCGTAGGGTCCAGGGCAAAAAAGCCCGGCTGGCCCATCAGTTCCTCCCCGAAGCAATAGATCCCGGGAATCCGGTTTACATCCCGGCGGAAACTTTTGGCGAGGCGGATCGTCTTATCCAGAAGTTCTCTGCCCTCCGTGGCAATCTGCCTTCTGGCGCAATCCAGAGAGGCCATCAGCGGATAAGAGGGGGAGGTCGTACTCAAAAGACTCAAAGTCTGCTGTACGCGGTTGATATCAATCCTGTCGGAATTTACATGGAGCACGGACATCTGCGTCATGGCGCCGATGATTTTGTGGGTGCTCTGAGTGCAAATGTCAGCGCCTGCGTCCACCGCCGACGTGGGCAGGTCGTCGTGGAAATGCAGGTGGGGCCCGTGAGCCTCGTCCACAAGCAGCGGAATGTCATATTCATGTACGATCCCGGCGATTTTTTTGATGTCCGTCGCCACGCCGTAATAGGTGGGATTGATGATCAGGACCGCTTTGACGTCGGGATGCTGTTTCAAAGCGTTTTCAATGGCCCGGGGCGTAATGCCGTTGGCGATGCCGAGGTTTTCATCGATTTCCGGATTCACATAGACGGGCTCGGCGCCCGAGAGAATGATCCCGGCGGTTACTGATTTGTGCACGTTTCGGGGTACAAGGATCTGATCGCCGGAGTTCATGACGGACATGATCATGACCTGGATCGCTCCGGAAGTGCCGTTTACCGCGAAAAAGCTCCTCTTGACATTGTAGGCGTCAGCGGTCAGCTCCAGCGCTTCTTTGATGCAACTCACCGGATGGTGAAGCCCGTCCACCATTTTGAATACGGTCACATCCATATCAAAGGGCGCTTTGCCCATGAATTCCAAAAATTCCCGGTCGGCGCCCTTGCCGCGTTTGTGTCCCGGTACATGAAAGGGCAGCACATTCCTCTTCACGTAAACATCTTTCAGCACGGAAAATAAAGGGGTTTTGCTTTGGTCCAGCTTTGACATGGCGCCTCCTGAAGTGATATGGCACAATGAGAATCGCGGGAAATTTCTTGAATTTTCCATATTCTTATTGCCAATGTATTTTAATTTATTTTTTGACCGATGTCAATTATTTTTTGGGGAATTTTCATTGCTTTTTTTGTAAAAGTGAGGTATAACGAAAGTATAGGAAAAAAGAGGGCTGAGGACCCTTTCCTGATGAAAAAAATAAGAATAGGAGGCAACACATGAAAAAAATGATTGCAGCTGTACTGACCCTTGTTCTCGCAATTTCCATGACCGCGTTTTCGGCTGAGAAAGTCTACACGCTCCGCACATCCACCAACCTCGCGGAAGGCTCCACCGTCGGAAAAGCCCTGAAGTACTTCGTGGAACAAATCAATGCGCAATCCAAGGGGAGAATCAAAGCGACGGCCAACTACGGCGCCGAGCTGGGAAACCAGGCCGAACAGGTGGCCATGACGCTCACAAAGGACCTGGAAATGGTCGTAGCGGCTCCGGGGACGGGACCGGGCGCCTATAAAGGCCTCGAACCCCTGATGATGTTTGAGTTTCCTTTTATGTTCAAAGACAACGATCACTACCGCAGAGTGTTGAAAGCGGCGGAACCCAAGGTCAACGAATTTGTAAAAACAAAGGGCTTTACCGCCATGGCCGGGCAATCCCAGGGCTCCCGGGATATCTTGACCTCAAAACCCGTGACAAAGCTTGTGGACATGCAAAAACTGGTTATGCGGGGCCCCAACGCCATTTACATCAGCATGTTTGAATACCTGGGCGCTTCGGGCGTCACCATGGACTGGAACGAAATCTACACGGCCCTTTCGCAAAAGGTGGTGGACGGCGCCGAAGGTTCCCCGAGCTCCCTCAACGCGTCCAAATTTCAGGACAACGCCAAAAATTTGGCGATTACCAATCACATCATCGCCTGCATCTATTATTTCTTCAATACGGAATGGTTTGAATCCCTGCCGCCCGACCTGCAGGAGCTCGTCCGGAAAGTAGCCGCCGAAGCGACGGCCTATCAGGAAAAAATCGACGACGAGGACCAGGGGAAAGCGCTGGACCAAATGAAAAAAGACGGCGTCATCGTGACGGAAATCAAAGATATCGCCGAATGGAAAAAGGCCTGCGCCCCCATGCTGGAAGAATATCGCAAAAAGGGTCAAAACTGGAGCGATTTTATTGATTATCTGAGCAAAATAGAGTAAGCGGAGCATCCTCGCAACAAAGGCAATGAAATCAACAGGAGGAACTTGACAATGGGTTTTTTGAAAAAACTCGATGCTTTTCTGAACAAATTCCGGCTGGCGGTCCTTGTGCTGATCACGGTATTTGCGGTGGGCATCGCGGCAACGAATATCGTCCTTCGCTATTTCATTCGCGGTTTCTCATCCCTCCGGCCCTTCGCCTGGGGGGATGAGTTGCTGAGGATGTGCGCGATCTGGCTGGCGTTTCTCGCGGCCAGTCTCGGCGTCAAAGAAAATTCCCACATCAGCATACAGTTTCTGGTGGAAAAATTTGTCCCGAAACGATACAAAAATATTCTGGACAAATGCGCCCAGCTTCTGGTCCTTGCGGTGCTGGCGATACTCATAGGCTATGGCGTGAAAGTGACGCTTTCCATGCGGGACAATTACTTGCAGAATATCGCCATATCTACAGCCTGGTTTTATATGGCCATTCCTGTGGGCTGCGGATTTTTATTTTACGACTATCTCCTGGTCTTTCTCTACGGGGAACACCCCTTTTCCAAAAAAGGGCGCGCGGCCCGGGCGGAGACGTCAACGGGGACAAAGGAGGAAGGATAGATGCTCACGACATTTTTTATTTTTTTGGTCCTGCTTGCTTTTATCTTTCTCGGCTTTCCGATTTTTCTGTCCCTGCTGATGACGGGCATTATTTTTTTGAAAGCCGGAAATATCTCGCTGAATCTCACGATCATCAAAATGTTCGGCAGCATCAACAGCCTTTCGCTCTTGGCCATCCCCTATTTCATCATCGCGGGAAACATCATCACGAAAGCCAGGATCACGGATAAGCTGGTGGATTTCGCAAACGCCGCCGTAGGATCTTTCAAGGGGGGACTCGGGCATGTGAATGTCGTGACCAGCATGCTCTTCGGGGGCATCCAGGGTTCCGGCGCCGCGGACGCTGCGGCTATCGGCGGGATGCTGATCCCCGCTATGGAAGAGCAGGGCTATGATACGGATTATGCCGTCGCCGTTACGGCGGGGTCTTCCATGCTGTCGCCGATTATTCCGCCCAGCATCGCTTTCATTTTGTATTCGTTCTATACGGAAATCCCCATCGGGAGGCTTTTCATGGGAGGCGTAGGCCCCGGAATCCTCATCGGTCTCATGCAAATGCTCGTAGTGTACCTGATGTACAGGAAACGGGGGTACCATATCGCCACGACCAAGTTTTCCCTGAAAAATCTTTTCGTCACGGCTTTCAAATCCTTCGGCGCGTTATTGATGCCGCTCATCATCCTTTCCGGCATTGTTTTCGGCTTTGTGACGCCTACGGAATCGGGGGTGCTGGCGATTCTTTACGGACTCTTTTACGGTTTTGTGATCTCCAAAACACTGAAGATTTCAGATTTGCCGGTTATCGTCAAAGATTCCGCCGTGACGACGGCCGTGGTCTACATGACCATCGCCGCCGCGGGCGTTCTGTCCAACGTGCTTGTGCGGCTCCATTTCCAAAAAGAAGTGCAGGAATTCGCGGTGCACACGCTGGGGAATCCCACTTACGCGGTGCTCTTCCTCTTTGTGGTCTTCATCGTCCTCGGCATGTTTCTGGACCCCACGGTTATTATCGCCATGTTCGCGACGACGGTGCTGGCCATCGGGAACGCCTTCGGCTTCAATCCGATTCATTTCGGCGTCGTTATGGTGATTCTTATGCAGTTGGGCGCCATCACGCCGCCTGTGGGGACATTTTTGTTCATTTCCTGCGGCATCGGGAAAATCCCCATGGAAAAAGTAATCAAGCCGCTTTTGCCCTATATTGCGACAATCCTTTTGACCCTAACGCTGGCTTTGATCTTTCCGAAGATCGTGACCTGGCTGCCGGATTTGATTTACGGATAATTTGACCGGGCGCATACGGGACGGGCAAGCCCCGATCCTTGCGGGACGGGCAAGCCCGTCCCCTACGCGTATTTTCTGTTCCTTCGTGTGATATGATTCCGAGGTGAGATTTACGATGAATAAAAAACCGATGGGCGTCATGATTGCGGGCGCGGGAGCCATCGCCGCCGTCCATGCCGACGCTTATCTGCAATTTGAAGACCGCTGCTCGATTGTCGCCGTCTGCGACGTCTTTGAAGACAAGGCGAAAGAACTGGTCGCCGCCAAAGGACTGAAGGCAAAGACATTTTCCGATTACCGGGAGGCCCTGAAGCTCCCGGAAGTGGACGCCGTCTCCATCTGCCTGCCTCCTTCCCTGCACGCCGAGGTCGCCGTGGCGGCCCTGTCCTCGGGAAAGCACGTCCTGTGCGAAAAACCCATGGCAGGCTCTTTGGAAGAATGCGACGCCATGGTCAAGGCCGCCGACATCAGCGGAAAGACCCTGTCCGTCGTCGCCCAGAACCGCTTCAAGACCCCGAACCAAAAAGTTCAACGGCTTCTTCGCGATAAAACCGCGGGCGAGGTCCTTTTAGCAGTCGTCAATTCCCTCAGGTGGCGCGGGGAAAACTATTATGATCTGTCCTGGCGCGGGACCTGGGAAAAAGAAGGGGGCGGTTGCGTCCTCAATCACGCGGTCCATCATATCGACCTCCTGCTCTGGATGATGGGAAAGCCTGTGCGCGTTGAGGCCGCCATCGGAAACGTCGGCCATGACAATTCCCAGTGCGAGGATTTCGCGGCGGCGGTTTTCTCCTATCCCGGCGCGGTCGCGCAATTGAACGCCAATCTTTTGACCCATGACGAGGAGCAGGAACTGGTCTTTCAATGTAAAAAAGCTCGCCTTTCCGTCCCCTGGAAGCCCTTTGCCTCCAAGGCCCTGGAAAACGGGTTCCCGAAGATCGACGACGAGACGCGGATCGCCATGGACGAAGCCTATCAGGCGCTGCCTTCCTTGAAAACGGAAGGGCATCCCGCCCAGATCGCGAATTTCCTTGCCGCCATTGCCGGAGAGGAAAATCTTTTGATTGACGGACGTCAGGGCAGGGACACGATAGAACTCATTACGGCAATCTACAAATCCGCCTGTACGAAGAGCGCCGTGACGCTACCCCTCGCCTCCGACGACCCTTTTTACAAAAAAGGCGGCCTTGCGAAGCTTATGCCCCACTTCCATGAGAAGACAAGAAGCGTGGACAATCTGAAAATGTCGGAGCCGATCTCACTGGGCAGGGATGTGGGAAAATGAGCGAAACGGAAAAGCGGGCGGGCGTTCCTTTGACAGAGCAGGAAATCGAGGCCCAAATGAAAAAATCCCTCGAAAAAATTCCCGGGGAAATTCGGAAAATCAAAGTGGCGTTATTTTTTGTGGGACTTTGGCGGGAAGTGAGGAGGAAAGTTTTTCGGCGGTAAAAAAGTGTGCGACGCGACCCCGCAGGAGGCGCGTCGCACGGATCCAT
>JAISST010000006.1 GCA_031272945.1 Fusobacteriaceae bacterium | reverse complement strand
GAGGATTTCCGTATAGTCGTTCAGACAGAAATCTCCCCCCTCGGATTCCCCCCAGTCAATAAAGAACTCGTCTCCCTTGAAATTGCGCAATTCCTCTAAAATCAGTCTCGTCGTCTCATCAAAATCGCCCTGCAATTCGTCGAGGCGCTCGATTTTATTCTTGTTCTGATCATAGGGGAGGATGTAATATTTCTCTCCGGTCTTTTTCAAGACAAACCAGACCGTATCCGCGTTCCCCATGCTCTTCTCCTTTCCCATCCGCGTTCCTCTCAAAAATTATTCCATCTTCCTATTATACCAAAAAAACCGAAATAGCACAATCAAAAAATATGGAATGAAAATATGAGCGCTTTGTTTTTTTCGTGCAACGCTCATATTTTCTGCCTCTTCTATTTATTCCCTTTGATTTCGCTTCGCGTATTCACGATGACGTTCATCCATCCGGCGCTTATTTCTTGTAGGAGTCAAGAAAATCCAACGCGAACTGGGCGTAATATGCGCTGCCGTACACAAAGGCGTCTTCGTCGACGTCAAATTTCCCGTGGTGGTGGGGATAATCGGTTCCTTTGGCGGCGTTCCCCGTGCCGAGGCGCGTCATAACCCCCGGTATCAGGGCCGAGTATTCGGAAAAATCCTCGCCGCCTGTGGTCAGGGGCGCTTTTACGACGTTTTTGTCGCCGACAACTTCCGCCGCGGCCTTTTCCGCGATGGCCGCCACTTTTTCATCGTTGAAGGTCGGTTTGATCAGATAGGTGTATTCGAGTTCCGCCGTAGCGCGATATGCCTCGGCGGTGGCGCGCATGATCCGCTCGATGGCTTCTTTGACAGGCTTGGCGTAATCGCTCCGGAAATAGCGCACAGTCCCTTCGAGAATGGCCGTCGGCGCGATGACGTTCATCCGGGTGCCGGAGTTGAGAGAGCCCACAGTGACTACCAGGGGATCCAGCGGAGAGAATTCGCGGCTCACGATGGTCTGAAGATTCATAACCGTGGCGGCGCCTACCACAACGGCGTCGATGGTTTCCTCGGGATGGGCCCCGTGGCCGCCTTTCCCGGTGATGGTAATCTTGAACATATCAGCCGATGCCATCCGCGGTCCCCCCTCGGCGTTGATGACGCCCGAAGGAAGTTCCGAGGAGACATGAACGCCCAATATGCCGTCGACGCCCTCGAGAGCGCCGTCTTTGATCATGGCCAGAGCCCCCAGTCCCACTTCTTCTCCGGGTTGGAAGAAAAACTTCACGGTCCCTTTGATTTCGTCCCTGAGTTCATTCAAGATCCGGGCGGCCCCCAAAAGCATGGCGCCGTGAGTATCATGGCCGCAGGCGTGCATAACGCCGGGTATGGCGGAAGCGTATTCCTTGTCGTTTTCCTCCACGACGGTCAGGGCGTCGATATCGGCTCGGAGACCCACCGTAAGGCCGGGTTTTGTTCCTTTGATCGTGGCAAGGACGCCCGTCCCGCCGCAGGGAACGTTTTCCACGCCGATTTTATCCAGTTCCTCCCGGATCCGTTTCTGGGTGTTGAATTCCTTCATGCTGACTTCGGGGTTCCGGTGGAATTCCCTTCTCATCCCGACAACAAAGTCGTGGTATTTTTTTGCGAGTTCCAATGTTTTCATTCTTTTTCCTCCGTAATTTTCTGTATCGCGTTTTTTGTAAAAAGGCTTTCGTTCATTTTAGCGCATATTGGAAAAAAATGCAAGGGTTTTTTATAAGGATTTGATTGCGGGGGATGATTGGGATATTTGGAGCGGGCGAATATACGGGAATTAAAAATCGGACATATAGATCTGTGATTCCCGGACATAGCGAATTAATTTTTCCCGCACGAAACACAGCATGGCGGCGGATTTTTCCGGCGGATAGGAGTAGACGCCGTCGCGGAGTTGGAAGGGATACAGCGTCAGCGCGCAGGCGGGGCGGTTTTTGCGCAGGCGTTTCAGATATTCGGCGGAAATCCGAAAGGCGCCGACGGAAACGTCGAGAATTTCCCTGCCGTTGATTTCGGAAAAAAACCGGTCGATCAGTTTTTCGTATTGCGATTCAAAATCCGGAATCCGGAGCAGCGGATCGAGACACAGACGGACCGTATAACCGAGATCTATGGCTTCCCGCATGGCCGCAATCCTTTTTTCCAAAGGGGGCGTTCCCTTCTCGTATTCTCCGATCACATCGGCGGGGGAAAGGGTCCAGGCCAGCACGAAGGCTTTGTTTTCATTTTTTTTGCGCAAAAATCCCAAGTTCGCGCTTTTCGTCCGCAATTCCACCGTCAGGTCCGGCTCTTCCTGCGCATAATCGTACCAGCGTTCCGCGAGGCCGGTCAATCCATTCAGGGCCAGCAGGTCCGTATCGTAGGAAATACAGAGGTACAGCGGGTCGTGAGACAAAAAAGCCGAAACCTCCCGGAAGGCGTCCTCCACATTGACGAAAACCACAAGATTCGCCGAATCATAGACCCCTTGCAGATAGCAGTAGGCGCAGTCAAAGAGGCAGTTCAAGACAGAAGAGCCGTAATAAAAATGCTTGTGGCCGAAGCGCTCGCAAACTTTGGCGCCGGGAGAGAGAAAGCCCTCCTTTTTTACGGCAAGAATCAGCTGAGGCGCTTTTTTTTGCAGGCGAAAATTCTGCCTTTTGCGGGAAAAGAGTTCTTTGTACGCGCGGATCGGAACCACAGCGCTCCCGGGAAAGCGGGCGAGAATCTCCTCCGTCAGGGGGTATCCTTTTGCCTCCTCTTCCACATAGATCCGGGCCAAAGGGCTATTCCGCCATTTTTTTTCGAAGTTCATCGAGAATTTCCTTCCCCCTCTGTTTGGAACCTCCCCCTCTTCCGTAAGGGGAGAGCAGGAGCAGTATATCCCGCCCCGCGCATTTTGCATATGTCATGAGTTCCCGTAAAATCCGGCCCATGGAAACCGTGAAACGATAGGTTTCGGCAAGGTTCTCCACCGCCTTTTCCTCCCGTTCCGTAAATTTTAACGGGGCTTTTATTTCCTCACGCAAAAACTCCGTGACCTCGTCGAGCCAGGCGTAAACTTCCGGCCCGGGCGCATCTCCCGCGATTCCAAAGAAAAATATCCGGTGGGGCGGGTACGCGACAAAGGCCTCCTCGGCCAGCTCAAAGGCCGCGCCGTCTACGAGGGCGCCCTCCCTGAAGTCATGCTTTATAAGGACATCAGGATAAAGGGCCTCGCGGCCCTTGTCATCACTGATTTTTGTATAGAGCGCGGTTTCCCCCGCGATCTTTGTACAATGCACAAACAGGCCCCGGTACAGCACAGCGGATCCTACTTCTTCCGGCGGAGCTTCATGGAATCGAATACGACGGCGGCCACGATGATAAATCCCTTGATGATGTACTGGTAATAAGGCTTGACCCCCACATAGGTAAGGCCGTAATTGATGACGGTCAGCGCCAGAACCCCCGTGATGACGCCGGAAATCTTGCCCGTGCCGCCGTAGAAGGACACGCCGCCGATGACGCAGGCCGCGATGGCGTCCATCTCATACATGTTGCCAAGGTTGTTTGTGGCGGAACCGATCCGGCCCGCTTCGAGAAAGCCGCCCACGGCGTAGTAGATCCCCGAGAGGGCATAGACTTTGAGAAAGGTCAGAAGCACATTGACGCCCGACACCCGGGCCGCTTCCTTGGTGCCGCCCACGGCAAAGAGATCCTTTCCGAATTTTGTCTTGTTCCACAACACCCACATGATAAATGTGGCAACGGCGGCGTAAAGGATCAGGTAGGGCAGCGATACGCTCCCCAAATGAAAGCTCTCCTGGGCGAACCTTGTGTATTTTTCACTGAAGCTGGCGATGGGGGCGGAGCCCACATAGTCGTAATACAGGGAATTTGCCCCATAGACCGCCGTCATCATCCCCATGGTCACAATAAAGGGATGGATGTCAAAATACGAGACGACGAAACCGTTGATCATACCGATCACAAGCCCCACGACAATTACGACCAGAAGCGCCGCGGGAAGGGCCACTTCCCCGATTTTCAAAAGTTTGTTGGGGGCGTTCACGTCTTGCAGCAGCGTCGCCGAGATGACCGCCGCAAAGCCCACCTGACGGCCCGCCGAAAGGTCCGTCCCCTGGGTCACGATGAGGCCCGCGACGCCCAGTGCGATAATGGCCCGGACGCAGGATTGCGTCAGGATGTTCTTGAAATTGCGAATGCTCAAAAACGTGGGTTCCCGCACGATGATCATGACCAGAATCAAAATGAGCACCGTATACAGACCGTTTTCGATCAAGAGTTTTTTCAGATTCATTTCTTTCTTCATGTTGTACTCCCCTGTTCCGTTTTATAGATATTTGGCCGAAAGCGCCATGATTTCTTCCTGGCTTGTTTCCGTGGCGTTGACGATGCCCGCCACCCGGCCGTTGCTCATCACGAGAATTCTGTCGGTCACGCCTAAAAGTTCCGGCATTTCCGAAGAGATCATGATGATGCCCTTGCCGCGACGCGCGAGATCGAGGATCAGCTGATAGATTTCATATTTTGCCAGGACATCAATTCCCCTGGTCGGCTCATCCAAAAGGAGCACGTCGGGGTTCGTCAGAAGCCAGCGGCCGAGAATCACCTTCTGCTGATTCCCCCCCGAAAGAGAACCGATGTTCGTATTCTGGGAGGGGGTCTTGACCCGCATACTGTCGATGACCCACTTGGTATCCTCCTTCATTTTCCCTTCCTCCAGGAGGACTTTCGTCTTTCCGATATACTGCCGGACATTGGCGATGATGCTGTTGAATTTTACGCTCAGCATACTATAAATTCCCGTAGCCCGCCGTTCCTCGGTCACCAGGGAAAAACCGTTTTTGATGGCCTCCAGCGGGGTCTTGTTCCGGACGGCCCTGCCGTGAATCCGGATGGTTCCTCCGGATCGCTGCCGGATCCCGAAGATGGTCTCGACGATATCGGTGCGCTTGGCCCCCACGAGGCCCGCGACGCCCAACACCTCCCCTTTTTTCAGCTCAAAGGACACGTCGTTGATGGAAGGTTGCGTCGCCGCCGTGAGGTTTTCCACGATTAGCAGGGTTTCGGCCACTTCTTTTTCCAGGCGCGGCGGGAAGCGGTCCGTCAGATCGCGGCCCACCATCATGGAAATAATCTTGTCCGTCGTCACGTCCTCGATTCTTTCCGTCCCGATGTATCTGCCGTCCCGCAGTACGGTCACTTCCTGGGCGATGGCCCGGATTTCCTCGATCTTGTGGGAAATGTAGATGATGCCGCAGCCGGTCTCCCGGAGCTTGTTGATGATCTTGAACAGATGGGATACTTCCCGCTCCGTCAGGGAGGAAGTGGGCTCATCCATTACGATGATCCGGGAATTGTAGGAGACGGCTTTGGCGATCTCCACCATCTGCCGGTCGGCTACTTGCAGGTCCGCCACTTTTTTCCGGGGGTCGATATTGATCTCCAGGTCCCTGAAAATACGGACTGTATCTGTATACATTTTCTTTTCGTCCACAAAAATGCCCTTCATGGGAAAACGACCCAGCCAGATGTTGTCGAGGATGTTGCGCTGCAACACCTGGTTCAACTCCTGATGGACCATGGATACGCCATTGTCGAGGGCTTCCTTGGATGAGCGGAAATTGACTTCCTTTCCGGCGAGGAAAATCTGCCCCGCGTCTTTTTTGTAGATTCCGAAGAGGCATTTCATCAACGTGGACTTTCCGGCGCCGTTTTCTCCCATCAGGGCGTGGACCGTCCCGGGCCGGACTTGCAGGCTCACGTTGTCCAGGGCCTTCACCCCCGGAAATTCCTTCGAGATCCCTCTCATTTCCAGCAAATATTCGTCATTCATATTTACCCCTTTTTCGTTTTTTCAATAATTTTGAGAAAAAGGGAGATGAATCATCTCCCTTATCTCACATATGCTCAGTTGATCATTTCTTGATTTGTCAGGCATTGAGAAAAGATACCGGTATTCCCTTATTTGTATTCTTTCACATTGTCTTTGTCGATCCCTACGCTGGGAACCAACACTTCTTTGCCGTCAAGCTGGATGTCCGTTCCGTCCGTGGGGCTCTTGCCTTCGGCCAGGTTCGCCGCCAGTTTCCAGGTCGCAAAACCTTGTCCTTTGGCGTCATTCAATACCGTACCTACCATTTCGCCGGCTTCAATCTTTACGAGGGCTTCGGGCAGCGCGTCTACGCCGAATATCGGCAGCTTCTTGCCGAGCGCTTTTGCCGATTCGATCGCGCCGAAAGCCATGGCGTCGTTGTTGCAGATGATGACTTCAATCTTGTCGCCGTTGGGACCCGAGAGCCATGCGTCTGTCTTGTCTTTGGCCTGGGCCGTATCCCACATGGCCGTATCCTGATGGAGTTCCACCACGTCTACGCCGCCTTTCTTGATGGTCTCAGGCGCGTATTTTGTTCTCGCTTCGGCGTCGGGATGGCCCGGTTCGCCTTTGAGCAGTACATACTGGATCTTGCCGTCTTTGTTCAAGTCGGCTTCGGGATGGGCCTTCCAGTATTTCAGGATCAATTCGCCCTGGGCGATTCCCTGGGCGTTGGGGTCGGTGCCCACATAGTACACTTTGTCATAAGAAGCCATGGCTTCGTCGCTGGGCTTCCGATTGTAGAATACTACGGGAATTTTTTCCTTGCTGATCTTGTCTAAAACGGTCTTGGCCGCGCCGTTGTCCACGAGGTTGATGGCCAGGGCGTTCACGCCTTTGGAAAGCATGACGTCGATCTGGTCGTTCTGTGTCTGCTGGCTGTTCTGGGAATCGTTTGCCTGCAGCTCAAACTTGTCTTTCTCTTTGGCCGCTTCGCCTTCCACCACTTTGCGGACAAGGGCGATGAAGTTGTCGTCATATTTGTAGGCGGTGAAGCCGATCTTGTACTTCGGCGCCGCTTCTACGGTTTTGCTTCCGACGGTGGCCAGGCCCAGGAAAACGATTGCACCCAATAAGTAATTGATTTTTTTCATAAAATATACATCCTCCTCTTTTTCTTGTTCAGAACCTGAACAATTTATAATATAATTGTAACCAATGTACAGATAATTCACTGCTAATTAGTAATATAACACATATGTGGGCAAAAAGCAAATTTTTTTTATGTTCTTCTTCGGTCTTATTCTTTAAAAAAATTAACTTTCCTGAGGACCGGGCGAAAAGATCAGTCTCGGCTGTGGCTCGCTACGCTTGCTGCCGCCGAGACATCGCGGCCTTCTAACATTCGCTGCGCGAACGTAAGAAGTCGCGATTACGCCCCTACCATTGCGGGTTAGGGCGTGGGCGCAATGTCAAAATCCGGTTGCATTAAAAATATCGAGGCAGACATCCGGACGGACGTAGGGGCAGATGTTTGGACGGACGTAGGGGCAGATGTCCGGACGGACATAGGGGCAGATGTTTGGACGGACGTAGGGGCAGATGTTTGGACGGACGTAGGGGCAGACACACAGGTCTGCCCCTACGGGTGAAAATGATTTTTTGTTAAAATCGGCGTCAATTCATATTATATGGTGGTGAGGACGCGCAATTTATATGGTAGTGAGGACGCGCAATGCGCGCCCCTACGGGCGTTAAATTTTGACCGCGAAATTCATCCCGTACCGCGTGCTGTCTATGCCGCCTTCGGTCCTTGTGACCTGCAATCCAACGCTTGTACCGCCCTTGCTTTCGTATTTGATCTGAGCGGTCAGCTTCACTTGATTTTTGCTCTGTTCGGGAAGCTCGAGGGCGTAGTAGTCCGCGTTTGAAGCCGCGATTTTCATTTCGTTGGGGCCGTCGTAGATCTTGCCCAGTTCATGAAAGTAGTCCACTTTGCCTGTCAGGGAGAGTTTGCCGCCCTTTGTGTATTTGTTCAAGGTAATGTCGGCGCCCGCGCCGGGTCTCGCGATCGTCAGATCCTTTTCTTTGAAGCCAAGCTCGATGCCGTCCCCTTTTTCGGTAAAGGTTTTGATTTTGCCGACTCCCGCGTCAAAGCTCGCGTAGAGCCCCGCTTTTACCCGGCCGCCCAGGCTCTTCATCTCATAGCGGAGCTTGTTTTCAATCTCTCCGATGGCCGAGTAGAAGTCTCCTTTGTTGTGGTAGCCCACCCCGCCGATTTCGATTTTTCTTAGGGTCTCGTGCCGGTTGACGCCGATGGCCCCCTGGACATGCCACTGAAGGCGTCTGTCTCGGGTGAGGGGTCTGCTGTATCCGGCGCTCCCTTCGAGACTGTAGATTTTTTCCTTGGAGCCGAAATCGAAATCGAGATCCGTCACGCCGAAGGCCATGCCCCACCAGGCTTTGGTATCGGGGCTGCGGAGGGCGTATTCTTTCAGCGCTGTTACGCCCGCGGTCTTGTATTCGTAGTCTTCGACGCCGGCGTTGGCGTCTTTGGTATTGCCGCCCGCGGCTATGGCGCCGATCTTCAGGGTTTCCATGGAATAGAGCTCATTTTCCCGCAAGTTTTCCCGGGCGTCTGTGAGGACATCTTTTACGTCCAGCATTCTTTGCTGGATATTGGCGTAGACGTTTCCCCGCAGTTCCATGTCGAAGACCGCGGCCAGCTCGTCTTTGTCGGAAATCATATCGATGTTGTCAAACATGGCGAGCTCCGGTCCTTGGGCATTGGCGTAAATCTCGTCGAGGCCCTTGCCGAATTCATAAGCGGGGGTATTTTCCGTAATGAAGGCATAGGGAATTTTGACCAATACAATCCGGGTGACGTCGGGGTTGTCGGGGTCGGCCTGGAGGTCCGGCAGCCAGGTCACGGACTGGGAAATCACTTTGACAGAACCGCTCTGAGGCATGGAGCCCAGACCCTTCAGGTACTGGATGACCCGGACCGGATCGTTGTTGCCCTGAGTCGCCCCGGGCAGCACGATGAACTCTCCCTTGAGGAAGTTTTCGGCCGAGATGGTCCCGATGTTTTCATCGGCGCTGGTGATGGCCACCGTACCGAAGTCCAGCGCGCCGTTTACGAATTCGATATAGCCGGAATTCACGATGGTCGGCATGTCGTAGACGGTACTACCCACGGTGATGGTAGGCCCCTGGCTTTCGACGGTGATCTCGCCCACATGGACCGTCTCATTGGCGCCGGTCGTGGCGACGTCGAGGCCGCCGTTCATGACGGTGATTTTGCCCGCGTTTTCAAGGACGCCGCCCCGGCCGATAAAGATGCCGGTATTGGTATTGCCGTCCGCAAAGATTTCGCCTTTGTTGGAAACGACGGCTTTGTCGGTCACAAATACCCCGGTGTTGTTATCGCCCTGCACATAAACCCGGCCGCTCGTATCATTGAGAACCCTGGCGCCGCCTGTGGCCGCCATGCCCCGGGCGCCGGAGCCCGTCACATAGATATCGCCCTGATTGGTAATCGCGGCGTTGTCGGAGGCAACCACGCCGTAGGCGTCCGTTCCCGCCACGTAGATTGTTCCGGTATTGAGGGCCGTGGAATCCTTGTTGCTGACGAGCATGCCCACGCCGCCTTTTTTCGCGACGTCGATGACGCCCGCGTTGACGAGGGCGCGTTTGCCTGCGCCCGGTCCCGCCGCCATGGCGACCGAGGTCTTTCCGTCGGAGCTGCTGTCGCCGGAAAGCCCCGTGGTAATCCGGGCTTTGTTGGTGAGCGTCCCCGCCGTGGTATACATGCCGATGCTGTAGTCGGAAAGGGTCAAGTCTTCTTCCAAGGTCGCTGCGCCCTTTTCCGTATAGATATAGGTGGACTGCTCGCCCGCTGTGATTTTCGCGCCTTTGGCTATGGTGATGGCCCCCGCTTCCGTGGCGACGCCGGTAGATTCGGCTCCTACGGTAACGGTCCCCGCCTTGTGGAGGACGGTCGTCGTCCCCGTGCCGTAGAGGCCCGAGGAACCCGCGCCGCCCACAGTGATATTGCCGCTGTTTTCGATTTTTGTTCCGTTTTCAAGATAGATGCCGTTGGACGTGTCGCCGAGGGTAATCGCTCCGGTATTGACGACGCTGCCGCCCACCGCGTAGACGCCGGTATTGTCATGGCCGGCGTTGTGGATGGCGCCGTCATTCCGGACCGCGGCTTTTTCCCCGTAAATCCCCACGGCGTTGCTGACTAGCGAAATTTCTCCGCGGTTTACAATATCGTGGGCGTTCTTTCCGTAAAGGGCGATGGCGGCCGCCGTATCGGTCCCCGCGCCGAGGGCCACGAGGGCGCCCGTGTCATTGACGAGGGACGTCAGGTTTTCTCCGTAAAGACCCAGAGAGCCTTCGCCCGTCAGGGATACGGTTCCGGTATTGGTGAGATTTCCTCCGGCCGTGAGGACGATGCCCTTGGCTTCTTTGGCGGTGGAACTCAAGATCCCGCCGTATTGTATATTTCCCGCGCCCGCCATGACGAGGGCCGAGGCCTTTTCACCGGCAAGGGTGAAACCGAGGCCAGTCGTCCAGTTGTTGCCTCGGCTGATATAGACCCCCGCGCCTCCGGCTCCGACGGTAATACCCGTTACGCCCGAGACGTCATTGATGTCGCCCGTACCCTTGACGTAAATGCCCGTACCTTTGGCCCCGACAGTCAGGGCGCTGTTCAGGAAGGTCACGACGGAACCGGCGTCTTCTATCGTCAGGATGTTTCCCGCGTCGCCCAGGCTGATATTCCCGGCTTTGTAATGAATTTCGCCGCCTTTGGCGTAAAGGAGCGTACTGCCTTTGCCGACTGTAGTGATCCCGGCAACGGTGATGACGCCGCGGCTTCCCGCGCCGTCGGAAGCCGCGTAATAGGCGACGGAATTTTCTCCTACGGAAACCGCGCCGGTGGTTGTGGCCGTGGCCCCGTCATCGACAAAAATCGCAACGGAATTTTCCCCCGTGAGGTTGATTTTTCCCCGGTTCACGATGGTTGCCCCCGAGGTTGCCGCCAAGGCCTTGCCGTTTTCAACGGAGGAAACAAGATTTCCCGCCGTGTCGTTCACGATGGTCGCCCCCGTATTGGCCTGGAGACCCTTCGTGCCTACGGTGAGCTTGGATGCGTTTGTGAGAAGGCCCGAAGTTCCCGCCGCGATCATATTGGCGTAATTGACCGTCGGCAGGCCCGAAAGATCCATTTGTCCGTCTTCGATATAGGCGACAATGCCGCCCTCAAGGTTTGTGATTTTCGCCCCTGAGGCTACCGTGAAATGCGCGCCTTTCCGAACGTAAAACCCGACGTTTTCCGCGTCGCCCAGTTCCAGACTGCCGCTTCCCGTGAGGGTAAACTGCGTCCCTTCGTCAAGGACCACGCCGATACTGCGACTCTCGATATTGGGTGCTTTGTTTAAAATCTTCAAGCTGCCCGTATAATTGATCGTCGCCTTGTCGGCTCCGTCGCTGTCGAGGTACATGCCCACGGCGTCCGGGGCGGTAATTTCGATATTGGCCGCCAGAGTCCCCGAGAGTTTCGGCGCGACGTACATGCCGATGGTCTTGTTGTTGGCCGTGGAGGACGCGCCCACCTTCAGCGTGCCCTGCCAGCTCACAAGCTTTTCCGCCAGATAGAGGCCCACGCCTCCGGAAATGGCGAAGTTGTAGTCATTGGTCCCGATGATGTCGCCGTCTTTTACGTAGACGCCCACCTTGCTCTTGCCCGCGACGTTCAACGCCGCTCCCGTGATGGTCCCGACGTCGGTCAGGGTCGTGACGCCAGCGGTCGCGGCTTTTGTCTTATCGAGATAAATCCCTACGGTATCGGTTCCCAGGAGATTCAAGGTTCCGGTATTGGCCAACGTCGCTCCGTTATCGGCGTAAATGCCGATCCCGAGGTTCTGGATCGTCTGGTTGGCCGTATTTGTGAGTTTCACGCCGTCGGCGTAGACGCTTACCAGATTGTCGCCGCTGTGGGTAAAGCTTAAGCTATTGGTCGTGGGATTCGCGCCCTCATAGTAGACGCCGACGCCTTTATCGCCGCCTGCGGAACTGTAGCTGACCTTAACGGCGCTGCCGCCTGTGACGGCGCTCTCCGCCGCGTATACGGCAATCCCTTTGTTGCCGAGGGTGATGGTCCCCGTATAGGCCGAAAGGTCGAGAACGCTCTCTTTTCCGTAGAGGGCCGCTCCTTCGGCGCCGACTGTGATGTCGCCGTTTTTGAGCGTCAACGCGGCCCCGCCTGTGGCGTAAAGGCCGATGCCTTTATCGGCTATGGTCAGTTTGCTGCCCGCCAAGGTCGCCTCCGCGTTATCTAGGGCGTAGACGCCTACGGTGCCGGCGCTTGTGCCTTTGATATCGCCGCCCGTAAGTCGTATGGCCGTGCCCTTGTCTTTGGCTAAAATGCCGATACCCTGAGCCGCCGTGACTTCTCCCGCCGAAAGCAGAATATCCGCCGCGCTCTGGCCGTAGATACCCACATAGAAGGAATTGACCTGTCCTTTGTTTTCGATTTTCCCCCCTTTGGCAAAGAGTCCCAGAGAACCCGGATCCGCGCCATTCACGGCCGTGGCGTTGATTTGCGCGCCGACATCGTTGGTGAAAAGCCCGCCTTCCGTCGCGAAGGCTCCGATGGAACCGGCCACGGAGGCCTGGATGGTCCCTTTGTTGGTCAGTTTGCCGCCCGCGCCTTCGATGGCGTAGGCGATACCGTTCTTGCCGAGTATGGTGCTTACGGTTGCCGCGCCGATTGTGGAATTCCCGTCCTTGAAGTACCAGCCGTAGGCGTTTTCGGCCGTGGCGCCGAGGGTTGTATTGCCGTTTACGTTGACATTACTTCCCGTAAAATAGCCCCCGATGGATTCGGCGCTCAGCTGGAGCTTGCCGGTTGCGTTAAAGGCGCTCAAATCCTTGCCATAGAGCCCGATAAGGCTCTGGCTTCCCGCGGCAATCGTGATATCCTGCGGCTGGACCGTACTTCCCTCGCCGAAATAGATGCCGATGGGCCGTACCGGAAGACCGTCCTTGGATTCGGTCAAGGTACTGTCCAGGGTGACAGTCCCCTGCCCGCTTGCGCCGCCTTTGTAATAAATCCCTATGCCTTCGGTCTCGCTCACGCCCTTGGACGAAAGATGAATCACGTAAGTTCCCGAGAGTTTGGAGCTTGCGTCTCCGTCCATAAAGACGCCGACGCCGTTGGGCCCCACGGTGTAAGTGGCGGCTGTTGCCGCTTGAATCGCCACCTTGGACCCTTTGCCGTAGACGCCGATGGATATATCTCCGGCTTTTGTCGTACTGCCCGCTACATTGACCGCGACGCCGCCCGTGACGAGGGTCGTCCCCGTTCCCGTGGATTCGGCGAATACGCCGATATTGGACAATCCTGATATATGGTAAGTCCCGTTTGTATTGAGATAGGAGTCCTTGGCGTAGACCCCGATGTTGTAGCCTCCGGTATCTGTGCCCGCGAGCGTAATGACGCCGTCGGCGAGATTGCCGGTATTTTTCGCTCCCTGCAGGAAGGCTCCGATTTTGCGGTTTGTATCGGCCGAGGCCGCCGTCAGGTTCACGTCGCTCTTGAGATTGAGCTTCATTTTATCGCCGAGGCTGTCTAAAATATAGACGCCGATGCCTTTGTTTTCGGTGACGGCAAGGGTCGTATTATCCGAAAGGGTGACGGTCTTTGCCGCCGCGAGGGCCGCTTCCGTCTGCTTCGGGGCTTCGCTCCTGGCGAATACGCCGATGGCCCCGGTTCCCTTGACCTGCAATTTGTCCCCGCCGGTCGTAAGGTCGGCGTTCCGGACATAAATGCCGATGCCGCCGTCTCCGGTGGGGTTCCCTGTCGTAATGACGCCGGAATTGCTCACATCGACGCAGTCGGCGATAATCCCGTAGGCCTTTGCGGCGGCGGATGTCAGGGCGCCGGTATTGACGAGACCGCCGCCTCCCGAGCTGTAAAGGGCCGAGACGGTTTTTTTCATGTCCGCGGGGGCTTTGACTTCAATGGCGAGATTGTTTGTGGCGGTCTTTCCCGCTTCCCCCTGCAATACGACCGCCGTGGCCGTGCCGTCTACGGTCCCCTTGTAGTCGAGGATGAGCTTCGCGCCGGCGCCGCCCTTGATGGTACTGTCGAGACGGGCCAGAACGCCTATGCCGTTATCCTCCAGGGCGATCGTGTAACTGGCGCCGTTTACGGTGATATCCGAGTTTTCGGCGTAGACGCCGATGCCGTTTTTGCCTAACTTCAGACCGATATTCTGGGCATCGTTTGTGGAAAGGGTAATCGTCCCCCCTTCGGTCGCCCCCGAGACGAGGACGCCGACGCTGTCGTTGCCTAACTCAATCAAGCGGTTATTGACGACCTTGACCCGGGCCCGGGCGCCCGCCACGTTGTTGGCCGCGTAAATGCCGACGGCGTAATCCGAGAGTTTCGTATCGCTCCCGAGACGGATGGTCCCGTTATTCTCGATATCCACGAGAGCCGTGGTATTGTCCTGATCGGCGCCTGTGGTCACGTCGGTTCCGAAGGCGTCCGCCGCGTCGGCCGAGCCGTCGGCCTTGACCTTCCGGGCGAGGCCCGCCATGCCGATGGGACCCGCGCCTTTGGCGGCGTCCTTTCCCTCGACCTTGATGGTTCCGGTGTTTACGAGCTGGCTGCCGTTGACGCCCATGGCGCCGATGCCCTTGTCAGCGGAAATAAGGCCGGAATTCTTCACATAGCCGTAATTGACATAGACCGCGCTCTGGTTGCCGCCGGTAACAGAAATGGTCCCGGCGTTGGTAAAGCCGCTGTCCTGGTTTTTTCCCGCGCCCGCGTTGGCGTTGATATTGGAGGCCAGGGCCAGGCCGTTCCCCTGAGCCGAAGAGACGGTCACGCCGTTTGCGATTGCAACTTTTTCCCGCTCAAGAACGATGTCGTTGAAGGGGTCAGCGCCTTTTGTGGCGTTCAAGGAAACCGTGTCGAGGTTGACATTGAAGCCGATATTGAAGACGCCGCCTTCAAGGTAGCTCTTGTACCAATGGCTGTTGTTCTTGATTTCTTTGATTTTGACGGTATCGGCCAATTGCTTCAGATACTTTGTCTCCACGGCCGTGATATCGGCCCCGCTCCAGTCCACCGTTATGCCGTTGAAAACGCCCAATGAAAGATCGTTATCGGTAATATTGACCGTCACGTATTTCATGCCGCTGTAACGCGTGGCCAGCGTGTCTTCGGAGGTATATTCGTTTTCTTTTCCGTAAAAGACCGCGCCGTCGGAGAGGTTTATGGTCGTGTCTCCCCGGAACACGATTTTGGAGGCGCTGTCGGCATAGAAGGGAAGCGTATCGGCGTGGGTATTGCCTTTGCTCGCGTATTCCGTGAGTTTCTTGTGAGTGATGACCCCGGCGAATTCGATAATTCCGCCGTTAAGCGCCACAAGACCGCCGTTTGATTTGTAGCTGCCGCCCCGGTCGACGCCGGTAAAGATTTGATTTCCGCCGTTGGTCATGATCACATGGGCCCCGGTCCCCTTGGCCAGAGCGCCTATGCCGTCTACCGTAGCCGCGCCCTTGATCGTGATGGTCCCGTTTGCCGCAGCGTAGGCCCCGATATTTTGATAAACGTTTGTCGTCATGTGAGCGTCCTGAGCTGTAATATTCCCGTCAATGGTTACTACGCCGTAGTTTTTCGCGTAGGCCACGATGGCCCGGTAACCCGTGGCCGTCACGTTGGAGGTGGAGCCCACAACGTTGACGTGGCCGTAACTGTCGGCAAAGAAGCCGATGCCTTCCATGGAGGTCATAGTAACGGGAATATAGATGTTGATTTCCGAGGGTTTATCCACGAGATTGGTCAGACTGGAATCCGTAGCGTCCAATACGCCGCTCGTGCCCAATTTATGAACCGACTGGTCCCATTTGCCCTTGGAATAAGCGATAATGGTCCCTGTGGCCGCCTCGCCCTCCGTGATTTTGTTGTCGACGATTTTGTCGATGCCGTCAAAGATGGCTGTGGAAAGGGAGCCGATTTCAGAGGTATCGGTTCCGGGCTTCGCGACCTCGATGACGGTTCCGAGGTCGGAGATAAACATAAAGCCGCCTTTGGAATTGCGGCCGAATTTGATATCGACGTTGCCGATTTCCAGGCCGTGAATCGCGTCTCCGTCATAATAGCTGTAAGTCGAACCGGCCCCCAAGTGCAACTGGGCGCTGATGCCTGTCCTCTGGCCCGAACGGGAATAGATTCCCACGCTGCCGTCTACTGTGCCGGCCGTATAATTATAGGTCGAATTTTCTTTTTCAGTAATCCGGCCTTCGGCCGTCTGCTCCGACGCCGTGATATTGGTCTGGGGACCGTCGCCGATATGGGCCGCCACTTTGATTTGTCCCTGATAAATGCCGATAAAAGGTTTGTCGTCTCCGCTGCCGTTATAAATCCACGGCAGCTTTCCCGTCCATTTGGAATTGAAAAACATCAGAACGTTTTCGTCGCCGTAAAGTTCCACCGGCGTGGTCAATTGGATGGAGGGCGTCATATTTTCTTCATAAGTGACGCCGTGGGCGGTAAACTTCGTATAATTCGGAGAATAACCCAAGGTGGTATAAACCGTATTGGAAGCGCCTTCCAGCCGAATCAGCCCGCTGTTTTCGATTTTGATGCTTCCCGAGAGACCCGCCTGCAAATAGACGGCGTTCCCTTTAGACGGAATCACGACGTCCATTGCGCCTGTGTAGCTGCCTTGATATCGAGCCGCCCGGGTTTGGATATCCGTGTAATTTGCCGGAGAAATATAAAAAACCGTATTATCGGAGCCGGACACGTGCACTTGGCTGTTTGCCAGCTTCACATCGCCGGCTTGCCAGGTTTCGTTGGAAACAAAAATAGCCCGGCCGTATAAATACCCCGTGACGCCGGTTACATTCAAATGTCCCGCCGTATGCATTCCAATGGAGCCGAGATAACTCAAGCCGTTTGTATCCGTATAAGAGCCGTCATTTCCGGCCACATGGAGCGTTACATTTTCGACTTGTTTGGGTGAATTCGGATATAACAATAAATTGTGAAAATAAAGTATCGTGGAAGTTCGTCCGTTAATCGCAAGGGACGTCGTCGGAAAAGCGGTCCAGCTAACACCGTTTTGACCATAAAACGCGTCGCTTGTACCGCTCATGCCGAAGCCGCCGGCCTCGTTCGCTTTGACAACAGCTCCCCCTTCCGCGGTGCTTTTGGCGACGCCCGTGTAATAAGTACCCCCTGTGAAATGATAATTCATGAGTAACGCCGTTTTACCACCCGCAGAGCCATCCGCCAAATAGGTGAAGGGATAACCGCCATTACTGGATGTTCTTACATACCAATAAGCGTAATCCGTAAAAGGACTTACATTGGGCTGCACCACCACCGGATTCAGGTCAGGAACCTGTGGATTCGGGTCCGCCACCGTCGTAGGCGCAATCACCTTCCCCTTCACCACCGGCAAACTGGCCTTAACCTCAAACTCCGGCGCGGCCGGATTCACCTCCACCTCAAATGAGGCCAGCTTCAAATCCGGCTCTTTCACGGAAATCCCCGCGAAGCCCGGCGCCTTAATCTCATCGATTTTCGCCGGTTCCGGCTTTACCACGGCAGGCTTCTTCACATCAATATCCCCGATTTTAATCAGCAAAACCTCAGGTTCCTTCAATTCCTGCACATCGGGCGTATCGGGGGCGGCAAACAAAAATTGCGGCGTCTCGGGTCTTGACGTCGCGGGCTGGGCTGTGGCAGCCAATGTCATAAATTCATCCTTATAATCGTAGCGGGTCGTGTTGGCGTTGAAATACGAATTTCCCGTCAACCAGCCCGTGGAAAACCACTCGTTGTCAGAGCCGGATTCAAGCGGTTCGGAGCCTGTGACGGTATAGGGTACCCCCCCCCGCTACCCCGAAGGGCCGCCGCGGCCTCATATCGCTCCCTGTCCAAATCCATGTCCGTATTCCGCCGGTTGGGACGCACCCAACGGTCCGGCGCGCTGTCGGAAGACTTCCAGGATGCCAAAAGACCCCCGGTCGTCGTGAGCCAGACGGGCTTACTGTACCAGTCGGCCTCGTGAAGAAGGAGATTCTCCTTGCGACGAAGGGCGATGAGTTTTTGCTCGTTGTCGACCAATTTCGCCCGCAATTCCTTTTCCATGGACGCCACATCTTGCGACGGGTCGTCAGAAGGGGCGGGCGTTTCATCAACGACGGCCGGATCGGGTTCCGCCGCCGGGGGCGCTGTCCAGCCCGCAAATAACGAAATCGCTCCCGTAATTAAAAATGTGACCAAAAGACTCAAGGTATAACCTTGTTGTTTCTTTTTGAGAAAAGTTTTGAGCGCTTTCTCGGACGCTTTTTTCAAGTTATAATCCATTGTCTCCCTCCTAGACGGGGGGATTTCCGAAATGCTCCGGCGAAATCCTACGTTCGCTGTGGGTTTTCCCCTCCGGTTAACGTTTGCGCGTCGCCGGTTGATTTCTTCCATCCGGTAGATAATAAGATTGGGGTATTTCCAATGGGCTGCGCCCATAAAACCGACTGGTTCAGTCGTATTCTCTCTGATCAACAAAAACAAAAAGACCCGACCTTTTTCGCGATACCCTGACGGCGTATCGTCTCCCATAAGCGAATCTTACTCCTTTTTTTGTGTAAATTCAAGACGTACAATAAGAAATTTTAGACCCCCGTCGTGGACATTCGTACCGAAAAATGAAACAATTTTTGTGTGACAACGTTTTTTGAAAAAGATTTGCGGGGGCGCTTTTTCAAAATCCGGGAGATTTTTCCAATAAGGCGGGGGATGACATATTCTTTGAAATCACTTGGCACGGAATCCCAAAGGCGCGGGGGAAGATACGAAAACCACCTCCCCGGATTTTATCGATTGAAATTTTTGTCTGTTTGTGCTATGATTTATTGATGTGATTATTCAGCAAGAAAATGTGAGGTCTATTATGAAGAGAAGTCTATCGGGAATTCAATCAAGCGGCGTGTTACATATCGGCAATTATTTCGGCGCCATCAAACAGTTTGTGGACCACCAGAACAGCGGCGAGTACGAGTGTTTTTATTTTGTGGCGGACTATCATTCGCTGACGACGCTCCCGCCTCCCGCGGAGGTCCGGGAAAACACCTACAATATTATTCTGGACTGGCTCGCCTGCGGGCTGGATCCGGAAAAATCCGTAATTTACATTCAATCTGACATCCCGGAACATACGGAACTGACCTGGATTCTGTCCTGTGTAACACCCATGGGGCTCCTGGAGCGTTCCCACTCCTACAAGGACAAAATCGCCAAGAATATTCTCCCCAACGCGGGGCTCTTCAACTATCCGGTCCTGATGGCCTGCGACATCCTGATCTATGACAGCGACGTCGTCCCCGTCGGAAAGGACCAGAAGCAGCATATGGAGATTACCCGGGACATCGCGATGAAATTCAATCAGCAATACAACGTGGAATTTTTCAAACTTCCCGAAGGGCTGATCCTCGACGATGTAGCCGTCGTACCCGGTATTGACGGGCAGAAAATGAGCAAATCCTATGGCAACACCATCAACATGTTCGCTTCCGCCAAGGAGCTCAAAAAACAGATCATGAGTATCGTAACGGATTCCACGCCGCTGGAGGAGCCGAAAAATCCGGAGAACAACATCTCGGCCCTTTACAAACTCGTGGCCTCGGTCGAAAAGCAAAAGGCCCTCCGGGACAAATTCCTCGCGGGAAATTTCGGCTACGGCGACGCCAAGAAGGAGCTTTTGTCAGCCATGCTCGAATATTTCGGCGAAGCCCGGGAAAAAAGGGAGGCGCTGGCGCGCAATATGGACTATGTGCGGGATGTGCTGCGGGAAGGCGGAAAGAAGGCGCGGGCCATTGCGGTGAAGAAGGTGGCGGAGGCCAAGGAAATCGTGGGATTAACCGGAAATATGTACAAGTATTTTGAATAAAAAAACGCGCGTCGCGCGTTTTTTTTATTCACATCTTTCTCATCTCGGCACACGGATCCTCAAAAATTCGCCGGTTCCTTCCAGACGGTAGGACCCGCTCCCCGCTTCCGCAAAAAAGCAGTCTCCCTTCCGGAAGCGCAGCGTCGTTCCCTCCTGCCGGATAACGCCTTCTCCTTTGTAGAAAAGGAAAGCCTGAAAAGAAGAGTCGTCGACGGCATCCTTTCTTTCTCCGTCCATTGTAAATCTGTCCACCTCAAAATAGGGACATTTCCCTAAGTGCCCCTCAAAATCCGGATGTTCCCCCGGGGGGGTCCGGGTCAATACCGCCAGGGCTTTTTCGATGTGGAGTTCCCGGGGACGTCCTTGCTGATCGACGCGCCCGTAATCATAGACGCGGTAGGTCACATCGGAGGATTGCTGGATCTCCGCGATTACGATCCCTTCCCCGATGGCGTGGATCGTGCCGGGGCTGATAAAGAACACATCGCCGCTTTGGACCGGAACCCGGTTCAGGACCTCCTCGAGACGCCCGCCGGCAATCCTTTGAGCCAGTTCCTCCCGGGAGATTTCCCGGGTAAAACCGTAGTACAAAAACGCGCCGGGTTCGCATTCCAGAACAACCCACATTTCCGTCTTGCCCTGTTCTCCTTCATGGGCGAGCGCCCAGTCGTTGCCGGGATGGACCTGGACCGAGAGGGGCCGGGCCGCATCTATGAGCTTGACGAGAATCGGGAAAGCCGCGAAACGCCTGCAGTTTTCCCCGAGGATGCGCTTTCCTCTGCGCGCAATATAAGCGGAAAGGGTGAGTCCCGCCGCATCTCCTGTCGCGATCAGGCTCTCGCCCGCCGGATGGCAGGACAATTCCCAGCTTTCGGCAATGATGGCGTCCGGGTTTTCTTTTCCATATAAGGTTTTCAGCTTTGCGCCGCCCCAGAGATAATTTTTGAAGGCGGGCTTCAATTTTACGATCGACATGGGACCTCCTAAAAAACAAACCCGCTTTTCGGCGGGTGTTTTTTGCTTGCTTTATCACAACACTTACTGAATTTCCGGCGTAGGCGGTACGGGCGCTTCACTGGGCGCCGTGGCCGGGGCTTGTACCGGAGGGGCGTATTCTTTCAAAGAATCATTCAATTTGTATTGCTCGATGAATCCGTTGATCACTTTGACTTTCGCTTCGCCCAATTTCTGATTGAAGAGGGCCTGCCGCAATTGCGGAAAGATCTCCACCATGTTCTTGTCTTTCAAGGCTTCGGCGTTGTCCTGATACACTTTCAGAATCTCGTGATCTTCGATCTTCACGTCTTTCTGGGCCAGAATGTTCAGGAAAAACTCGATTTCCAGATTCTTTTTCATGATGTCCAGCTGTGCAACTTCCTCGGGAGTAAACGGCCGCTGGGACATTTCCGTCAAAATCGCTTTTGTCACCAACATCTGCGCCATTACATTGGGATTTCCTTTTGCCTGTTCCAATTCCTGGGGGTTCAATTTAATTTCCACTTTTTCCTCCTGATTTTTCGGTTTTTTACAGACAGCCTGCTGAAATGGATCCATCCTTCCAGTCAGCCGTCGGTAAAAAATCACTTGATCTGCTTCCAGACGGAAATCCTTCGATAAAAATCAAGGTTTTCCCATCTCCTACACAACTATATTATACGCCTAATTTTGGCAAAGTCAACAATTTTCATCATTTCCAACCATAAAAATCATGAAACCACAACAAAGTTCATTGTTTTTGCTTACGGACAACCTCGGTCACAGCCGGGACCACCTCTCTCAGATCCCCTATAATTCCGTAATCGCAGATCTGAAATATCGGAGCGTGGGGGTCCGTATTGATCGCCACAATATACTTGGCTTCGTGCATCCCCGCCTGATGTTGTACGGCGCCCGATATCCCGCAGGCGAAATAGACGTTGGGCCGCACGGTCGTTCCCGTCTGCCCCACCTGATGGGAGGGATCAATCCAACCGGCGTCCACCGCCGCTCTCGATGCGCCCACTTCACCGCCCAGGGCATCGGCCAAGTCTTCCAGCAGCTTGAAATTTTCCGCGGTTTTGAGCCCCCGGCCGCCGGCCACGATGATTTTGGCCCCCGTCAGATTCACGATCCGTTTCCCCACGGGATTCATGGCCGTCAATTTCGTCCGGATTTCCTCCCCCCGCAATTCCGGCAGAAATTTCCGGATCTCGCCGGCGGGTTTTTCCCCGCGAATCGCCCGTTCAAAGACCCCGGGGCGGACCGTGGCCATTTGCGGTCTCGTCTTGGGACAAATAATTGTAATCAACAGTTTTCCGTCGAGGGCGGGCTTTCCCATCAGGAGTTTTCCGTCCTCCGGATCGATTTCCAATTTCGTGCAGTCGGCGGTAATGCCGGTTCCTAATTTTGCCGCGATCCGGGGCGCGATATCCCTTCCGAGGGACGTCGCCCCCATGAGGACGATTTCCGGTTTTTCCGCCTCAATGGCTCTTGCCATGGCTGTGGCGTATCCTTCCGTCGAAAAGGACGCAAGCAAAGGGTCTTCGATCCATAGAACCCCGTCCGCTCCATAATATCGCAATTCTTCCGCTGTTTTTCCGATATGGCCACCGGCAATGACCGCGATCAGTCTTTTCCCTGAATGGCCGGCGAGTTTTTTTCCTTCTCCCAAAAGTTCCGCCGTAATGGGGTTGAGCGTCCCTTCTTTCTGTTCCCCGATGACCCAGATGTCGCTGTATTCTTTCCGGTGGCCGCTCTTTGTATTTGGCGCCGCTGTCATGTTTCCTCCCTCAGAGCATGTTGACTTCTTTCAGTTTTTTCATCAGATTGACGGCCTGATCCCGAACGGATTCCCCCCGGATAATCTCTCCGCGTTTTTCTCTGTGCAGGGGCGTCGAACGGTAAATTTCCGTCGGCGAACCCGCAAATCCGGCCTGTCCCGGCTCAAAACCCGCATCGGCGGCTGAGAGCGTCTCCACAATCCCTTCGCCGAAGGCCTCAAAAAATCTGTCCAGCGGCGAATGTCGCGGATTGTTCAATTCCTGGATCGCCGTCAATAAAAGAGGCGGCTTGGCCTCGATTATGTAATCCACGCCGTCGGTGATCCGGGTGATTACAAAATGATCTTCCCGCCACTGGATTTTCTTCGCGCAGGTCACCTGGGGAATGTCCAGAAATTCCGCGATTTCCGGTCCCACATGGGCCGTCTCCCCGTCGATGGACTGTCTGCCGCATAAAATCACGTCATAAGGGCCTGTTTTTTTTACGACGGCCGCCAGGATCCGGGCCGTAGCCCAGCTGTCGGAGCCGGCGAAGACGGGGTCCGTCACGAGGATGACCCTGTCCGCCCCCATGGCGTAAGCTTCCCGAAGGACGGCCCTGGCCTGGGGGGGGCCCATTGTCACCGCCGTCACATGGCCTCCATGGGTTTCCTTCAACCGCAGCGCCGCTTCCAGCGCGTTTCTGTCGTCGGGATTGAGTACGGCCGGGACTCCTTCCCGGATCAACGTCCCGGTTTCGGGGTCAATTTGTATTTTGCTCGTTTCCGGGACCTGCTTTACGCAGACGATCACACGCATGATTCCTCCTTGATTTTCTAATGTATTGCGCCGTTTCCGGTCTTATTTCAGCAAAGCGTTTAACTTTTTGATGAATTCCGCGGGATTTTCCAGCGGGAAGCCTTCGAGCATCAGGGATTCCGTATAGAGGACGTCCACGAGATCTTTGAAGGAACCGCCGTTCTCCTCGACCTTCAGCCGCGCGAAGAGCGGATGTTCAGGATTGATCGCCAGAATTTTCTCCGCCTTGACGCCCTGGCTGCCGGGCATGGACGACAGCACCCGTTCCATTTCCAGGGAAATCTCCCCTTTGGCCAGAAGAGAAGCCGCGGCGTTTTTCCCGATATCGGCCGAAAGTCTTACTTCCGCCACTTTATCTCCCAGGGCTTCTTTTACTTTTTCAAGGATGCTCTTGTTGTCTTCGGACAGTTTTTTGATTTCCTCCTGCTTTTCCTTGCTGTCGTCCAACTTGAAATCGGAATCATTGACAGATTTGAAGGATTTTCCGTTGAAGTCCCGCATGGTTTTCAAAGAAAATTCGTCGATCTTGTCGGTCAGATACAGGATTTCGATATTCTTTTCCTTGAGGGCCTCGATCTTGGGCAGCGATTTGATCGAAACAAGATCGTCTCCCGTCGCGTAGAGAATTTCCTTGCGCTCCCCCATCCGGTCCACATATTCCTGCAGCGTGCTGTAGCTGTCATCGAGAGAGGTCCGGAAAATCAGCAGGTTTTGCAGTTTTTCCTTGTTGAGTCCAAACATATCCTGGATCCCGAATTTGATATTCCGCCCGAATTCTTCCCAGAACTCCACATACTTTGCCCGGTCGTCCTTCAGCAGTTTTTCAAATTCCCCGGTGATCTTTTTTTCCAGGCTTTTGGAAATATCCGACAGTTCTTTGTTCTGCTGGAGAATTTCCCGGGAAATGTTCAGAGAGAGCGTATCGCAATCGACGAGTCCCTTCAGGAAGCTGTAGTACTCAGGGATCAGTTCGTCGCATTTGTCCATGATGAAAATATTTTTCGTATAGAGCTGCAAACCCCTTTTGTAATCCTTTGTATAAAAGTCGGCCGGGGCTTTTTTCGGCACATAGAGAAGCGCCGTATATTCCACGGTCCCCTGGACTTTCAGCGAAAAATGCAGTGACGGATCCGCCCAGTCGTGGAAATTTGACTTGTAAAACTCGTTGTAATCCTCTTCCTTCAGTTCCTTGGGATCTTTTTTCCAGATGGGTTTTGTGGAATTGATGACTTCATCCTTGAAATAAATGGGATAGCGGATATAATCGGAATATTTTTTCACAATATCCTTGATCTTCCATTCCTCGAGATATTTGTCGTATTCCTCCCCGCTTTTGATTACGAGGGTGATCGAAGTCCCTCTCTTGCCGGATTCGGTTTCTTCAATTTCATAAGAACCGTCTCCCGTGGATTCCCAGCGGACGCCCTTGTCGGAATGGGGCGATTTTGAGGTAAAGGATATGTTGGACGCCACCATAAAGCCCGAATAAAAGCCCACGCCGAACTGTCCGATGATATCGACGTCACTCCCCCCCGCCTGATCCTCCAGGGATTTTTTGAAAGCTTTGGAGCCGGATTTGGCAATGGTGCCGATGTTTTCCTCCGCCTCCTCATAGGTCATCCCGACGCCGTTATCGGTCACGATAATCTCTCTCTTGTCTTTGTCGAGGGCAATCGTGATCCGGAAATCCGTATCATCGCCTAAAATGGCGCTGTCCGTGAGGGACTGGAATTTCAGCTTGTCAATGGCGTCGCTGCCGTTGGAGATGAGTTCCCGTAAAAAAATATCCTTGTTCGTATAAATGGAATTGACCATCAAATCCAGCAATTCTTTTGTTTCGGCCTGAAAGGCCTTCGATTCTTTTCGCATGATTTCCTCCTGAAACAATCTGTATTTACATAATGGATTTTCGTTTTAGCACTCTATATAATAAGTGGCTAACAATTTTATATCACAATTTCTTTGCCTTGTCAATGGATTTTTTCTGAATAATATGTTATAATAAACCCAAAGTTGTTTTTGGAGGGAAAAACGCCTGCATGAAACGGGGGAAAAATCTATGAAAATTATCATCACAGGATCGGGAAAAGTCGGCGAATTTTTGTGCAAAGAACTGGCTATCGAGGGAAATGACATCACGCTTATCGAAAAAGAATCCACGGTATTGGAACGGGTATTGGCCATCGCCGACATCCGCGGAATTGTAGGAAACGGCGCGGATCCCGATATTCTCCGGGAGGCGGAAGTCGAAGATACGGACATCTATATGGGCGTGACCCATTCGGATGAAATCAATCTGATTTCCTGCGTCATCGCGAAAAAAATGGGCGCCCGGCATACCATCGCCCGGGTGCGGAATCCCGATTACACCTCTCATATGGACTTTATGAAGGACATCCTCTCCATTGATCACATCATCGTCCCCGAACATGAGGCCGCCCTTTTTATTTCCAAAAATCTCGAATTTCCCCACGCCCTCAGTGTGGAAACATTCGCGGACAACCGCGTGAGTATCGTGAAGTATCAAGTCCCCGGGGAGACTTATCTCGACCATCTGAAACTCTCGGACTTCAAGGCCAACTACTTTCCCCATATCCTCGTCTGTATCGTGGAACGGGGAGACAGCGTCTATATTCCCACGGGCAACTTTATCCTAACGGCGGGAGATCTGATTTACGTTACGGGCACACGGCAGGATATCCACGAGTTTTACAAGTCCTTCAGCGACAAGAAGACCGACCCCATCCGGACGGTTTTCATCAACGGCGGCGGCGGTCTTACCTACTATCTGGCGGAGCGCCTGCTGGCGAAACGCTTCCGGATCAAAATTCTCGAAAAGGACATTCATGAGGCCCGAAAGCTGTCCAACGCCTACGGAGACGACATTGAGGTCATTTTGGGCAGCGGTTCCAACAAGAACCTCCTGGACGAGGAGGGCTTCGAGAAGCATGACGCCTGCATTTCTCTCGTGGATGACGACGATGAGAACGTCATTTTATCCATGTACGCCAACAAACTGGGCATCAAGAAAATCATCACGAAAGTCGACGAGACTTCGCTCCTTGGCATCCTGGGTCTGTCGGGCTTCCAGTCCATCGTGACGCCCAAAAAAATCATTGCCGATACCATTGTCCGGATCGCCCGTTCCATGATGGGCGCCCAGGGCGGAAATATAGAGACCCTGTATCGTCTCTCGGAAAACAGGGTCGAGACCATCGAATTCAAAATCAACGAGAGCAGTCGGGTGATCCATCAGCCGCTGAAAGATTTGAAATTGAAGGAAAACATTCTGATCGCCTGGCTTTTGCGGAAAGGGGAAATCTTTTTTCCCGACGGCGCCACGGTCATGCAGAGCGGCGACCGGGTCATCGTCATCACAACGCAAAAATTCCTTGACGATATCGATAAAATACTGCAATAAGGCAATAAAAGAAAAAACGGTGAGAACATGAATTTGGGCGTCATACGCTATGTCATCGCACGGATCCTGCGATTGGAAATAATTTTTATCGGGATTCCTTTCGGAGTCAGCTTTTTGTATGGAGAACCTTTCCTCATAAAAAAATCCTACGTCATTACCATGGGACTGCTTTTGATTACGAGTCTGCTCATTTCCCGGAAGGCGCCGGAAAAAATGAAGCTGCACACGAAGGAGAGCTTTGTAATCGTCTCGCTGACCTGGGTCTTCATGTCGCTTTTTGCCTGTCTGCCATTCTACTTGAGCCGGATAATCCCCGTCTTTGTGGACGCCTTCTTTGAGGTGGTCAGCGGCTTTACGACCACGGGCGCGTCGATTCTGACCGAGGTGGAGAGCATCCCCAAATCCTTGCTTTTCTTGCGGGGATTTACGCATTTTGTGGGAGGCATGGGCGTACTGGTCCTGGCTACGGCCGTGCTGCACAGAAATAATGACGAGTCGCTCTATCTTATGAAAGCGGAGGTGCCGGGGCCTACGTTCGGCAAACTGGTCGCGAAAATGTCTTACAACTCCAGGATTCTTTACCTGATCTACATCGTCATGACCCTGATTCTGATCCTGCTTCTGCTCCTGGGCGGAATGCCCTTGTTTGATTCCATCGTCCACGCCTTCGCGACGGCGGGAACGGGGGGATTCTCCATCAAAAACGCCAATATCGGCTCTTACGGCAGCGCCTACATCGAATACGTGATCGCGGGAGCCATGTTGATGTTCGGACTCAATTTCAATCTGTTTTACGCCCTCATGTTGAGAAATTTCACACAGGTATATAAAAACGAGGAAATGCGCTGGTATTTCAAAATCGCCTTCCTCGCTACGCTTCTGATCTGTTTTGACATCTACCCGCGCTACGGCGGCAACATTGCCGAATGCTTCCGGCATTCGTTTTTTACGGTCTCCTCCATTATGACGACCACAGGTTTCGCCACGGTAGACTTTGATACCTGGCCCGTCTTCTCCAAGGCGATCCTGTTCTCCTTGATGTTTATCGGCGGCTGCGCCGGATCCACCGCGGGCGGTCTCAAAATATCCCGGATCCTGATCCTCGTAAAGTCCATCAAAGCCCTCGTCCGGCGGGAAGTGGACCCCAACCGGGTGACGACGGTACGCGTGGACGGAAAACCCGTGGAAAAGGAATTGTTTCACGGCGTGACCGGTTATCTGGCCCTTTTGATTTTTCTATTTTTGCTGTGCATGCTCTTTATCGCCAAGGATTGCCCCGATTTTCAGTCGGCTTTCAGCGCCGTTTCCAATACCATCAACAACGTCGGGCTCGGTTTCGGGATCGTGGGCCCCACCCGGGACCATTCCTGCTTTTCGGCGCTCAACAAGCTGATCCTCTGTCTCTGTATGCTGCTGGGGCGTCTGGAGATATTCCCCATGCTGGTCCTGTTTTCCCCGAGCTTTTACAAAGACATGTATTTCCGCGTCAAAATAAAAAATATCGACGAATTTTAAGGCTGTTCCCCTCTCGTATAGTCTTGCGCGAAGGTCCGGTAGAATTCCCCGAAGCGCCCTTGCAAAAGTGCCTCCCGCGCCTTTTGCATGAGTTTTATCAAAAAGTACAGATTGTGCCAGGTGGCGAGACGAAGGGCCAGGATCTCCCCCGCCTTGAAAAGGTGGCGAAGATACGCTCTGCTGTAGTTGCGACAGACATAGCAGTCGCAGCCGGGATCCGGAGGACCGTCGTCTTCCGCGTAGGCTTTGTTTTTCAAGATCAGACGACCGTATTTCGTAAAGATTGCGCCGTGTCTGCCGATCCGCGCAGGTTGCACGCAATCCATCATGTCAATGCCCGAGGCCACAGCTTCAAGCATATCGAGAGGTTCCCCGACGCCCATGAGGTAGCGGGGCTTTTTTTCGGGGCAAAGACAGACGATTTTGTCCAATATACGGTACATATCCTCCCGGGGTTCCCCGACGGCGAGGCCGCCTATGGCATAGCCCGAAAAATCATCATCGAAGGCGTACAGTTCTCCGAGGCTCTTTTCCCGAAAGTCCTCATAAATTCCCCCCTGTACGATGGCAAAGAGTCCCTGGCTGTCTTTTTTTGTATGAAAGGCGGCGCAACGGGCTGCCCAGCGTGATGTCCGCTCGATGGAAGGCAGCAGATACTCCCGGTCCGAGAGTCCCGGAGGGCATTCGTCCAGGGCCATAATGATGTCGGACCCGAGATTGTTCTGAATGGAAATGGATTTTTCCGGCGTCAAAAAATGACGGGATCCGTCCAGGTGAGAACTGAAATGGACCCCCTCCTCTTCTATTTTTCGTAAGGCGCCGAGACTGAATACCTGGAAACCGCCGCTGTCGGTCAAAATGGGTCGGTCCCAGTGCATGAAGCGGTGAAGTCCTCCCCTGCGGGCGATCAGCTCGTCTCCGGGGCGCAGATGGAGATGGTAGGTATTCCCCAACAGGATTTCCGTTCCGATCTCGCACAATTCCTCCGGCGTCATGCCCTTGACGGTGGCCTGGGTTCCCACAGGCATAAAAACAGGCGTCCGGATATCGCCGTGGGGCGTGTGAATCGCGCCGGCCCTGGCCTTTCCACAACTTTTTTCCAATGTATAGGTAACGGGTAAATTCATAATACTCCTATCGGTCTATGGAGATGACGTTCCGGACGTTGGAGATATCCTTTGCCATATAGCCGTATTCCTGTTTGTCCTTGATCTCCACCGTAAAGCGGATGTTGATCAGCATCTCCCCTTGTTCCTTCACTTCGCTGGTATTGACGGAAACGATATTGATCTTGTGTCCGGAGATCACGGCGACCACCTCCATCAGCACATTGGGCACATTGGCCACGAGCACGTTGAAGGTAAACTTGTACTTGGTGTTTGTCCGCTCCCCCGCCGGCGTGTCTTCCCAGCGCACGGGAATCTCCCGGGCCGGATCGTGGGCGATCATGCTCTGGAAATTCTTACAGCTCCGCCGGTGAATCGTAATGCCGTCGAGCCGCGTCACAAAACCGCCGATATCGTCTCCGGGAAGGGGCGTACAACAACGGGCAAACTTGATCAGCGTATTGGTGATCCCCTCAATCACGATGCCAAAGTCGTTTTTCCTGGCGGAAGCGGCCCGCTCACGCTCTTTGGTCTTTTCCAGCAACTGCTCCAGTTGGCTGTTGTCCATGGGCAAGTCTTTGACCAGCTTTTCCCGGAGCTTGTTGAGAATACCATCTATTTTTGTCCGGTTTTGACCCACATAAAAATAAAAGTCATCCAAAGTCCGGATATTGTTTCTCTCCATATGTTTTTTGATCAGGGGGTTTTCCTCGACGTCCTTCAGGGTAATTCCCAGTTTCTCCACTTCTCTTTCGAGATTGTCCCTGCCCGCCTTGACGGTTTCCCCGTAGATCTGGTCTTTCAGAATCTTTTTGATCTTGCTTTTGGCGCTGGTGGTAACCACGATGTCGAGCCAGTCTTTGGAAGGACCTTTGGAATTTTTGGACGTGATGATCTCCACCCGGTCGCCGTTTTGAAGTTTGTAATCCAAGGTTACGATCTTGCCGTTGACCTTGGCTCCGACGCATTTGCAGCCGATCTGGGTATGGACGGAAAAGGCGAAATCCAGCGGTGTCGCCCCATTGGGGAGCTCTTTGATATCGCCCATGGGCGAAAAGACGAAAACCGTCTCCGCCATGATGTCTTCCGTGACGGTCTTCACAAAATCATGGGCGTTTTCCGTCTCGTTTTGCAGCTCCAGGATATTCTTCAGCCAACCGTAGACCTTGTCGTCCTTGCTGACGTTTCGGTTTTCCTTGTAAGCCCAGTGGGCCGCGATTCCTTCCTCCGCCACCTTGTCCATTTCTTCGGTCCGGATCTGGATCTCGATAAATTTTCCCAGGGGACCTACGATGGTCGTATGTACGGACTGGTAATTATTGGACTTGGGGACCGCGATATAGTCTTTGAAGCGTCCGGTCACCGGCTTGAAATTGCTGTGGATGATCCCCAGCGCGTTGTAACACTCGGCCTCGGTGGCCACGATGATCCGCACGCCGATCAGATCGTAGATGTCGTCAAATTCCTTGCCCTTCTCATACATTTTTTTGTAGATGCTGTAAAAATGTTTGAATCTGCCCCGGACCGTTCCTTTGATGCCGTTGTCGTAAATGAGTTTGACAATGGTCCGGATGAAGGAGTCGATATAGTCTTTCCGTTCCCCCCGGCGGCTGTCCACGAGGGATTTGATCTCTTCATAGATCTCCGGTTTCAAGTAATGCAGCGACAGATCCTCCAGCTCCCATTTGATTCTGGCGATCCCCAGGCGGTGAGCCAGAGGCGCGTAAATCTCTATGGTCTCCTGAGCGATGGTCTTTTGCTTTTCCGGCGGCATGTACCGCAATGTGCGCATGTTGTGCAGACGGTCCGCGAGTTTGATGATAATGACCCGCAGGTTTTTGGCCATGGCGATAATCATTTTCCGGATATTCTCATCCTGCTTCTTCGTGCCGTTGGGCAGCTCTTTGAGCTTTGTGACGCCGTCCACAAGGTCCGCCACCGCCTCTCCGAAGTTGTATCGGATATCGGCCAGGGTGATCATCGTATCCTCCACAATGTCGTGCAGGATTCCGGCTACAATGGTATCGGTGTCCATCTTCATGTCAATGAGGATCTTCGTTACTTCCACAGGGTGCATGATGTAATCGTCGCCCGATTTTCGGTATTGCCCGTCATGACTTTCCTCGGCAAATCCAAAAGCAAGCTGAATCTTATCGAGATCAACTTTCAAATGATTTTTATTGATTTGATCGAGAATCTCTTTCCAGTAATCCATGGTTCCTCGCATTTCTCTAGGGTCTGTGCGTCAACACAGCCAATTCCTTATAATCCTCAGTTCCTTGGTAACGGTCGGAAACGAGCCGGAAAGAATTCCGGGCGTTTTCCTTTTCTCCTACATTCAGGTAGAGTCTTGTCAGCAGGGCATAGAGAGAGTCGTCCTCCGCCCCTCCCTCCCGGAGGATATTTTCGATGGCGGCGCGGCTGCCGCCGGGTATCCTTGCGAATGTGGCCGCGGCCTTTTTGTTGTCTCCCTTTTTATGGTACAGGTACCCGAGGTTTTCCAAGGTATTGCGGTCTCCGGGCTCCAGTTTCTCCGCTTTCTGAAAATACTCAAGCGCATGGTCGTAATCTCCGAATTCTCCGTAAAGCAGCGCGATTTCCCGCACAAGGGTCGCGTTTTTCGGCGTCTTCCGATACGCTTTCAAATACTCGTCCAGGGCTTCGTGTTTTTGGTCTTTCTCATAGAGGTTCATCCCCCGGATAAAGGCGTAATCCCCGGTTTCCAGTTTCTTTCCCTTTCCGCCGCCCGTAGACGTACACGCGCCTGCAAGAACCAGTAAAACAATACAAAAAACCAATTTCCGTATCATTGGGCAACCTCCCCGGAAGATTCCCCCTCCGTTTTATCCTGTTCGTCATGATCGCCGATTTTCTCCACAAGTACACGGGAAACCCGCATTTTGTCCAGACTGATCACTTTCAGGCGGGCGCCGTCCAGCGTGATCTCATCGCCTACGCTGGCCATTTTGCCCAGTTCCGAGAGAATCAAGCCCCCGAGGCTTTCATAGTCGTCGGATTCGGGCAGATTGAGCTGCAATTCATCGTTCAGCGTCTCAATGTCAATCATGGCGTCGACGCGCCAGCTGTTGTCGTCTATTTTTTCCACGGCTTCCCCTTCTTCCGTGTCATATTCGTCGCGGATGTCCCCCACGATCTCTTCCAGCAGATCTTCGATGGTGACAATCCCCACGATGCCCCCGTATTCGTCCAGGACCATGGCGATATGGACGTGCTGCGTCCGGAATTCTTTGAGTATTTCAATGATGGATTTCGTCTCGGGAATAAAATAGGCCGGACGGATGAAATTCTTCACCGGCTCCGTTGTCTTTCCTTCTTTGACCGATCGCATAATATCTTTGATGTAGAGTACGCCGATGACGTCGTCTATCGTATCCTCATAGACGGGCATCCTGGAAAAGCCGTTTTCCAGAATCTCCTCCCAGATCTCGTCGACGGTCTTGCTCGCTTCGAAAGCCAGTACCGAAGTCCGGGGCGTCATGACTTCCTTGGCTGTAATCTCCGCAAATCCGACGATGGAATGGATCATCTCCTTTTCTTCCTCTTCGATGATCCCCTCTTCCTCGCTGACGTTTACAAAGGAAATGATGTCCTCCTCTGTCATGAGAATCGCGGAATCCTTGAGTTCGATGCCGCAAAGGCGGCCGAAGAGCTTTGAAATAAACATAAAAATCGCCACGACCGGTTTTGTAATGATGCTCAGGATGTAAACGAGGCCGATGACCCGTTTGGCAATATTCAGAGAATAATTCTTGGCGATAATTTTGGGGGTGATTTCCCCGAAGATCAGGATGATGGTGGTCATGACGACCGTGGAGATCACGATGGATCTGCCTGAGGAAACGCCGAACACACTGGCCGTCAATACCGTCGCGATGGACGAAGAGAGGATATTGACCACATTATTCCCCACGAGGATACTGGTCAACATGGCATTGGGACTCTTGAGCCATTTTCTTAAAAGTCCCACTTCCCTTTCCATGTGTTCGTTTTCCAGTTTTTCCAGTTGCAGACTGCGGAATGACGTGAGGGCCGTTTCCGCCGCGGAAAAGAATCCGGACAGCGCCACCAACACAATCAGCGCAATTACTAAGATACTACGATACGTGTCCAATTACGATAAACACCTTCCTTGCGTATAAACACGATTTCCTTTTTACAAGATTATTTTTTGACGGCAAAGAGTTTGTCCCCCTTCCGTACGATCTGACCGTCTTCGGCCAGGATTTTTACGATTTTGCAGTTTCCAGGCGCCTTTACCTCGTTCATGAGTTTCATGGCTTCGAGAATGCAGAGCGTCGCCCCTTCGAGGACTTCTTGACCCGCCGCCACAAAAGGCGGACTGCCGGGCGCAGGCGCCCTGTAAAACGTTCCGGTCATGGGGGCGTTGATGGTCTCTCCTTCCGTTTCTTTCACGTCGCTGATGGCTTCTTCGGCCGGAACCGGATCCGTCGCGCCGCTTCCGGATTCTCCTTCAAAGCGGCCCGTTCTTTCTGACTGTTGGTACGGCTGTCCGGGTTTTTCCCTTTTCAAAATGACCTTGACGCCGTCGCTTTCGACGGAGACCTCATTCAACCCATATTTTTCTATATTTTCCGCTAAATTTTTAATACAATTCAAATCAAGTTTCATGTGCTTCCCCTCAGTCGCTCCCCACGATCCGTAAATTTTTGACCCCTTCCAGTTCGGAAATTTTCTCAAGGACCCCCTCGATCTTCCGCAGCACATTCTCGCTGGTCTGCACGGAAATCGTGGCCGTGGCGGTCCCGTCTATGGGAATATTCTGAATGATCGTCAGAATGTTCATATTTTCCTTGGCCAACAGTTCCAGTACCTTCGACAAAACGCCGGGTTTGTCGTACAAAGTCACGTAAATACTGAATACCTTGTCTTTCCCTCCCTCAAAAAATGGTTTGATGTACTCTTTGTATTTGTAATACGTACTGCGGCTGATGCCGATTTTTTTGATCGCGTCATATTTTGTCATCTTGCTGTTCTCCACAAGATCGTTGACCCGGATGACACTTTTAATGGAATTTGGAAGAATGCGCTTATCTACGATGTAATATTCTCTTTTTTCGGATTTTTTCATTGTTTCCTCCTTAACAGATCCGTTCAAAGGATTCCAAAGTTTATTATATTATTTTTTTATTGATGCGAAAAGCGTGGAGCGTATTTTTCATCAGCATGGCTACGGTCATGGGACCTACGCCGCCGGGAACCGGCGTGATAAAAGAGGTCTTCGGGGCAACTTCCGCAAAATCCACATCGCCGCAAAGTCCTTCGGCCCCGCGGTTTATGCCGACGTCGATCACGACGGCCCCTTCTTTGACCATATCCCCTTTGATAAATTTCGCTTTGCCCATGGCCGCCACCAGAATATCCGCTCCGGCTGTGACCGCGCCCAGATTCTTTGTGTGGCTGTTGCAAACCGTGACTGTGGCGCTCTCGGTAATCAGGAGACCCGCCATGGGTTTTCCCACGATATTGCTTCTCCCTACGATGACCGCGTTTTTGCCCGCTATGGGAATGCGATACCGCTTCAGGAGTTCCAGAACGCCGAGCGGCGTGCAGGATTTGAGCGAATCTTTGTCGCCCAAAAACAGGAGGCCCAGATTTTCCGGTTTGAATCCGTCCACATCCTTCGTCAGTTCAATGGCGTCGATGACCTTTTTTTCGTCGATATGGGGCGGCAGGGGCAATTGCACGAGAATCCCGTCTATATCCTCCCGGGCGTTCCAGTAAGCGATTCTTTCCAAAAGAGCGCTTTCGCTGATGTCGGCCGGAAGTTCGTCATTGATGCCGTAAATTCCCACTTCCTCGCAGCTTTTCACCTTGGAGCGCACATAGATTTTCGATGCCGGATTTTCCCCGACGATCAAGATCGCAAGTCCGGGGATTTTTCCTGTCCGGATCCGGAGCGCCTCCACTTCTTGTTTCACTTCCAGACGGACGTCGGCCGCCGTCTGTTTCCCGTCTATAATTTGCATGAAATCTCCTTTTCTCTCTTTTCTTCCTTTTCTCTCTTTTCTATAGGATTTTCTTTATTTGTGCTTTTTTGCGTTTTCTATCGAAGCAGATCCCCGAGTTTGAGAAATCTGCCGTTGACAAGGTCGTTCCCCGTCATTTTTTTCTTGT